>JAFGMJ010000183.1 GCA_016927635.1 Actinomycetota bacterium | reverse complement strand
CACTGAGTCATTTGAAAAAAGTTGTTTTTTTTATGATTATAATTAATATTTTTAAATTGTTACCCTTAGGAGCGTTTTTATGCAGGCTGAAAATAGAATAATCGATAAGAGTATTTTAGGCAGTGATACTGTCAGCTTCACGGTTTACTGCCCTGTAATAGCTAAAAAGGCTAAAGCCGGACAATTTGTAGTTATAAGGGCAAGAAATGAAGGCGAGAGAATTCCACTGACTATTGCAGACAGGGACCCTGCAAAAGGTATAATCAATATTACTATATTAAAAATAGGCAAAACTTCCAGGCTGCTTAGCTCTTTTGAACCGGGTGATATAATCCCTGACATTGCGGGCCCTTTGGGAAAACCCTCAGAAATAGAAAATTTTGGTACAGTGGTTATAATAGGCGGAGGTGTCGGCATAGCTCCCACACTTCCAATTATAAAAACAATGAAAGAAGCCGGAAACTATGTGATATCTGTAATAGGCGCGCGTAACTGCAACGGGCTTATATTTAAAGAAGCTATAAAAACTCACAGTGATGAGTTTTATACCTGCACTGATGACGGAAGCGAGGGTTTTAAAGGTTTTGTATCAGATTTTCTTATTGAATATATAAAGCAGCATCCGGATAAAAAAATAGACAGGGTTGTGGCAATCGGACCGGTTCTTATGATGAAAGCAGTATGCGATGTAACCAGGCCATACGGTTTAAAAACCATCGTATCTCTTAATCCTATTATGGTGGACGGAACAGGCATGTGCGGCTCATGCAGGGTTGAAGTCGGTGGTAAAACCATGTTTGGCTGTGTTGACGGTCCTGAATTTGACGGCCATCTGGTTGATTTCAAGCTTTTAAGTTCAAGACTGGATATTTATCGCGAAGAAGAAAAAACAGCATATAATAAATATATGGAGAATCACAAATGCAAAATGAGCCAGTAAAGAATACTCGCAAAAAAATACCCAGAAATAAAATTGCAGAGCAAAATCCTTCAGAAAGGGTACAAAATTTTGGTGAAGTAGAGCTGGGTTATTCAGAAGAACAGGCAGTACTTGAGAGTATGAGATGCCTTATGTGCAAAAATCCCAAATGTATTGAAGGCTGTCCTGTTGAAATTGATATTAAGGGTTTTATAGCATATATAAAAGATAGAAAATTTAAAGAAGCTCTTGAAAAAATCAGGGATAAAAATACTATGCCGGGCATATGCGGCAGAGTATGCCCCCAGGAGAACCAGTGTGAGAAGGCTTGTATCCTGGGCATTAAGGATGACCCTGTTGCCATAGGAAAACTTGAAAGGTTTGTCGCAGATTATGAAAATACTTGTAAAAAGAACACTGCTCTGCATACTGATAAAAAAGAATATAAAAGCAAGGCAGCTTTTGGCTATGATTTAGATAATCATGATATTAGTACAGCAGAGATAAAAACCGGTAAAATAAAAACTGCTGTTATCGGCGCTGGGCCTGCAGGTCTTACTTGTGCAGGCGAGCTTGCTAAAATGGGCTACAGCGTAACTTTATTTGAAGCATTGCACAGTGCCGGAGGCGTACTTGTATATGGAATACCTGAATTCAGGCTTCCAAAGTCCATCGTATCAGGCGAGGTTGAATATGTAAAAAGTCTCGGAGTTGAAATAAAACTAAACTGCATAATAGGAAAAACATTTACAATAGATGAACTTTTAGAAAACGGTTATGAAAGTATTTTTATTGGCACAGGTGCAGGACTGCCCTATTTTCTCGGTATTCCCGGGGAAAATTTAAATGGAGTTTATTCTGCAAATGAATATCTGACAAGAGTCAACCTTATGAAAGGTTATCTTTTTCCACAATGGGACACTCCGGTAAAAAGGGCTGGTATTGTTTCCGTTATAGGTGGAGGGAATGTTGCACTTGATTCTGCAAGAACTGCTCTCAGGCTTGGCGCCAGAAAGGTTTACCTTATATACAGAAGAACTGAAGTTGAAATGCCGGGAAGAATAGAGGAAATAAAACATGCCAGAGAAGAAGGCGTTGATATGGTCTTTTTGACAAACCCTGTTGAAATAAAAGGTGAAAATGGCTGGATTAAGAAATTAGTATGCATAAGAATGGAGCTTGGTGAACCTGATGACAGCGGAAGAAGACGGCCTATACCAGTTCCAAACAGCGAATATGAAATAGATACAGAGATTGCGGTTATAGCTATAGGCCAGGGTCCAAACCCTGTACTTACCCAGACTTCTCCAGATATTGCATTAAATAAATGGGGCAATATAATAGCAGACAGCTCCGGAAAGACAAGCAAGAAAGGGGTTTTTGCAGGCGGCGATATTGTAACAGGCGCGGCTACCGTTATACTTGCAATGGGGGCTGGAAAAAATGCTGCAAAGGCGATGGACCAATATTTAAAAACCAGGGCATGGTAAGCTTATAAATTAATATTACATATAATAAAAAGCTGTCAATAACATAATGAATTGAATTTTTGTTATTGACAGCTTTTTTATTTACAACTAATGGATTAAAGTGCATTAAAAAAATTTTAATATTTTTAATACAATTCAAAATCCAGATAATCTATTTATTTACCAGTGTGACATTTAAAAAATGTGTTGAGCATGAAATGCATGGATCATATGCCCTTATCAGCATCTCACACCCGAGCCTGATTTCATCTTCTGTTTTATCAATTATAGCAGGGACAAGCGCTTCCAGGTCTTTTTCAACATTTGCATAATTCATATTAGTCGGAATTATAAGGTTTGCTTTGCTTATCTTTCCTTCAGCATCATAGGTATAATCATGTATAAGCGCGCCTCTTGGAGCCTCGACTATTCCTACTCCCCTGCCTGCTTTTGGAATGACTTCAGCCATAGCTTTGCTTTCATCAAGTCCAGATTCAAGAAGTTCGTCTATAAGCCTTATGCTATCGTCAACGCTATGAACTATTTCAACAAACTGGGCTATGTTTATCATAAAAGTATTATAACAAGGGGGTTTTAATCCCAGTTCTTCAGCATATTGTTTAGCATTTGCACTGAGTTTATCATAATTATTGTTGATTCTTGAAAGCGCACCAACCATGTATGAGTCTCTTGATGCCCAGCAATGCTTTCCAGTTGAATGCTGAACAACTTTTTCATTTATCCTGGTAAGGTAATCCTGGTTGCTGATTTTCCATCCGTCTGAAGACATAAGCTCACCCGAATACAGGGCATAATCCTCATCGTCTGTTATGCATATGTACTCAGTTGCCCTTTCAAAATCAGGAAGGTCTAAAGACTTCAATACTTCAAGAGAAGTTTTCAGGTCAGGATATAAAGCAATTAACATTTCCCTTAATTTCAACAGGCCTTCAATACTCGGCAGCTTTGTAAAACCACCTACAATTGTGGAAATCGGATGTACTGCCCTGCCGCCCACAACTCTTACCATTTCATTGGCCACTTTTTTCATATTAACAGCAATTCTTACAACCTCAGGATGTGTATTTAAAAGCGGTACAACGCTTCCTACGCCAAGAAAATCAGGCGCAGCTAAAAAATAAACATGCAGGCAGTTACTTTGTACCATTTCACCATGATTTGCAAGCTTCCTTAGCTTAAGTATCTGGTCATTTAACTTAACGCCAAAAGCAGCTTCAGTAGCTCTTATTGATGCAAATGTATGAGCAACTGAACATATTCCGCATATTCTTGAAGTTATATGTGAGGGTTCTGTATATTTTCTGCCCACAAGCATAGCTTCAAAAAACCTGGGTGATTCAGGAATCCTGAACTGAAGCTTTTCAATTTTTTTGTTTTTTACATCCAGAACAAGGTCTCCGTGACCCTCGACCCTTGATACTGGAGAAACTTCTATATTTAAATTTGTTGCCATTTAAAAGACCTCCGGATTATTTATTTTTTTGTTCAATTTTTTTACAGGCATTATAAAGGTTAAACCCTTCCATAATATCTTCAACCGTAAGACCATATCTTTCAAGAAGATCCTTCTGTGCATTCATATTGGGGTCGTCAACAGGTCCCCTGCAGGCTTCACACCCTGAACCAGCTGAAGGACATCTTGCATTGCAGCCTGCCCTCGCAACAGGACCCATGCAGGTTCCTCCTATATCATAAAGACAGGTGTTCCCAAGTCTCTTGCATTCTACGCATACCGGATAATCAGGTATTTCAGGTATTTTGCCCATTATCAGAGACTTTACTATATCAACTATTTCTGACCTGGTTGGAGGACATCCTCTTGCGTAATAGTCCACCTTAACATAAGCATCTATAGGTTTTGTATCGATTGCATCTATCCAGTCTTTCTTGTCTCCGTATACAAGTTCCTTGGCTTTCTCAGTTCCATAAAGGTTTTTCAAGCAGTTTAATCCTCCAGTGCATGCGCATGCTCCCATTGCAATTATTATTTTTGCAACTTTTGCAATATGCTCAAGCCTTTCAAGGTCATGTTTTGTTGATACAGAACCTTCAATCAAAGCTATTTCATAAGTGTCGCTGTGTTCAGTAATCGCCTCAGTAAAATGCACTATATCCACAGCGCTTATAAAATCTACAAGCTCATCCTCGAGATTCAATATCTCGAGCTGGCATCCGCCACAGCCGGCTAACCCAAATACACCAACTTTTGGCTTACTCATTATATAGCCTCCTTCAAATTTTTGATTTCCCATAAACTGAATACAGGTCCGTCTACACAAACAAGTTTATTGCCTATATGACAGTGATTACATTTACCGACACCGCATTCCATTCTTCTTTCCAGTGAAAGAAAAATATTTTCAGGTTTATACTCTTTTTCTTCCAGCTCAATTATCACAAACTTGTACATTACCGGGGGACCGCAAACTATTAAATAAGTATCTTCTGGTTTATATTTTAATTGTGGTATAAGATTTGTGCATACACCCACTGCATCATTCCAGCTATCATCGGGCCTGTCTACGGTCAGGAGCACTTTAATGTCATTGCTTTTTTTAAGGTTTTCTATTTCATCTTTGTAAAGCATGTTCTGAGGGTCAACACAGCCGTAAATAAGCGTTACATCTTTATAGCTTTTTCTGTCTTCAAGTATCTGCAAAAGAAGAGACCTTACAGGAGCCATTCCAAGGCCACCTGCAATTATTACCACATTGTTGCCCATCATCTTTTCAAATGGGAAATACCCTTTTCCGAGAGGCCCTTTTATTCCGACTTTATCACCCGGTTTCATCCTGTGAAGAGCAGCTGAAACACTGCCGATATTTCTTACACAAAGTTCGAAATAGTCTTTATTATTCGGGGACGAAGGGATTGAAAATGGAGCTTCTCCAATTCCAAAAGCAGTAAGTTCAACAAACTGTCCCGGCAGAAAATTGAAATTTTTCCTTTTCTCTTCATCATCTATTTTTATTATGAATTGCTTTTCTGTAGCGGTGAGTTCCTTAATGTCTGTTATAGTGGCAATATCGGGAACATATATTGATTCAGTTTTAACTTTAACATTTAAATCCATAACCATCTTAAATGTTCACCTCTTCCTTTATTGCATTTATGTCTTCATATATGTTTATTTTCGCAAGGCATGCCTCCACGCATCTGCCGCATCCGATGCATGAATACTGCCCGAATTTTTCTACATACGTCTTTAATTTGCATCTGTACCTCTGCTTTAGCCTGTTTGCAGCATCAGGCCTGAAGTTATGGCCGCCTGCCACAAGTCCATAATTGGATATCATGCATGAATCCCATTGACGTGATTTAACGCCTTCTGAAAGATCCATTTTCATGTCATCACGGACATTAAAGCAAAAACAGGTAGGGCAAACCAGGTTACATGAGCCGCAGCTGAAACATTTTTCTGCAAGCTTGTTCCAGAATTCTTTACGGCCATATACTATCTCTAAATTTTCAAAAAGATTATCAAGATCAATATTTACTTTGAATTTCTTTTTATATTCAATCATCGCTCTGTCAAAGGCGCTATAATCGGAATCTGAAGCATCTGAGAATTTGCCATATTTTTCAGCAATTTCTGCTCCTGCAGCCGTGCCCAATCTTACAAAATATTTGTCGCCTATATCTGAAAGAAATAAATCAAATCCCTCCTTTGCATATTCTGCATTCATAGATACAGCAAAATTTGCATCTGAAGGTTCTGCATCAATGCCAATGACTTTTAGCTTTTTTCTTTTTTCCATGTAATTTTCATCAATAAAGTCAGTGCTGAATATTCTGTCAAGAAAATTCATGCCATTAATATCCCACGCGCTTGCGCCAAAAAGCATCTGTTCTTTACTTTCAACCAGCGGTTTTACTTCAATATCTTTACTTACTTTATAACTTGCAAGAGCCTCCACTGATGGAAAAAGCATCTTTTTTGCTGGCGATAAAGTCGTCCTTTTATATCCCAGATCCATATCCTCATAATTTTTGATTGGAACAAAATCATGCAAGGACTGGTTGATTTTTTTCGGACCAGTAACTTCGTAAGCGGCAATAAGATTTACAACGAAATCCTTAAAATCTTTTTTGTCCAAAACCTTATAAAGCATTTGTCTCCTTCCCTTATTTAAAATAAACAATACCAGCTCATTGTAATAAATATTATTATTTACAATGATTGATTTTTTGTATTCTATGTT
>JAFGMJ010000182.1 GCA_016927635.1 Actinomycetota bacterium | reverse complement strand
TGTCCTCCATTGTAACATTTCCGGATACTGTCTTAAGTTCCATCCTCTCCAGTTGAACCTGTGGGACATATACATCCATGGTTGTCCTCTGAAAGTTTATGCCTATAAAAAAGCCCCCCGGCTGGTGGATTTCAATATTTAATTTACTTCCGGTCTTATAGGCAACCAGCTCCGGGATATTCCTGCGGATATTGGTAGATGTCTCACCATGGAAATGAACGACAATATCTTTCCTGTCCGAAGGTATTATATTAAGTTCCGGACTTACTATATCAACGACAATTTCCGTGATCCCTTCAGGATCAAATTGTTTTGAATCATCAATTTTCTCGGAAGCAACAGAAAAATTACCGGTCATTACAAGGACTATTGCCGCAATCCCAAACGAAACTGCCATTATAATAACCAGCCATATTACGAGCTTTTTTACATTTGTCTTCACTTTACCTGCCCCCTCCCCGTTATAATTCTTGCGTTAAATTTTATATACATTACAAACAACCTGTAGAGCCACTTTGCAAGGAATATATCTCCTATGAAAAACAGGACCCCCAGGCATATTACCCCGATTGAGATAAATATGCTCACTGCCGGATTTACGAGGATAGAAAAATACTGCGGAAAGAGCGGGCCGAAAAACGATCCAAAAAATCCTGTTATCCCGGCTGAGGTGACTCCAAGGGCTGCTGCGAACAGGGCAACCATGACCCCTGCTATTACAAGGAAGGGCCCGAGTACAAATATAAGGTTAAAAAACCCGAGACCGAGGCTTGCAAACACGGCTCTTACAATGTTTGCTGCAGAAGTATTTTTCTCAGCCTGTTCCACCATAAGGCTTGCCCTGAGCTGATTGGCCAGGGACTTTGGATCCCCCAGTGATTCTGCAAGCTCTTCTTCGGTCCTGCCTTCCTGGATGCCTATCTCAAAATGCTCTTTAAAATCGCTGATGATATCTTTTTCATCTTCAGCAGGAATGCCCCGCAGATAAGATGACATTTTTTCCAGAAACTGTTTCTTATTCATCCTTAGCACCACCTTTCAGGAAGCTGTTTACCTGTTTCACAAAATTCAGCCATTCTTCCTTCAACTGTCTTTCCATTTCTTTACCGGATTCAGTAAGCTGGTAATACTTCCGGGGAGCTCCTTCCTTTGATTCTTGAAGATAGGTGGTTACATAACCATCGTTTTTAAGCCTTCTCAGCAGTGGGTAGATGGTCCCTTCCGAAATGGAGATGCTCCTGGAAATTTCATTTACCAGTTCATATCCATAGCGGTTCTTTTTTGCCAGCAGCGCCAGCGCGCATAATTCCAGAACCCCTTTTTTAAACTGGATATTCATTATATCACATCCTTCCGTAATCTTTCCGGCTATCTCATGAAGCATATAATAGCATACAGTACCATACATTGCAAGATACTAAATTAAAAATATTATCTTATATTACTTTGTATAATGCTATGACCTGTAGCAGCAATAATCCCCAATTCCTTTTTGATTAATATTAAAGTTTTAGTAATAATCTTGTATTATAATTTAAATGATAAAATCAAATTAAACTACTGGAGGACAGGGTTGGAAAGTAAATACAGGGAAATAAAAGTAGAATCAATAAAGGACAATGCCTTTAAGCTTATTAATAAGGACTGGATGCTAATTACTGCTGGAAATATCAATAGATACAATATGATGACTGCAAGCTGGGGCGGGCTTGGGGTGCTATGGGAAAAGGAAGTGTGTTTCTGTTTTGTGCGTCCAACCAGGTACACATATAATTTTATGGAAAAAGGGAGTTATTTCACTATTTGTTTCTTTGATGGGGAATACCGGGATGTATTAAATTTTTGCGGGACAAAATCCGGAAGGGATACAGATAAAATGTCATATGGAAGATTGACACCGCACAGCGGGAGTATGGGTAATGTATATTTCACGGAAGCAAGAATGATTATGGAATGCAGAAAGATATATTTCCAGGATATTAATCCCGGAAATTTTGTGGAACCAGGGATAGAAGAATATTACCCTTTGAAGGATTATCACAGGCTATATATAGGTGAGATAATAAAAGTATTTAGCAAGAGATGAGGTTATTTATTATTCGTAATTAAGAATTAACATAAGATTGCATTTGTATGATAAGATTGCTTTTTTTAAAAATAATTTTAACGGAGGAGATTTTATGCATGAAATTAAAAAGGAGCTAATGGAGCAGGGTAAAAATTATCCAAAAAATTTCATCGAAAAGAGGGGAAACATTTTCCTTCTGGATTTTATAATTGCAGAGAGAAAGGCATTTCTACGGACAGACAGACTTACATATAGTGCAAAGTTAAAAATCGATGAAATTAAAAAAGAAATTATTTTTTTTGAAATTCTCAAAGAGAGCGGGGCAGGGCTCGGCTCGGGTGGTGCTGGTGATGGCTATGGAACAGGTTTTGGTTTTAAAGTTGAAAAAACTAAAATAGGACCAGGTGGAAGAGAAGGAACGATTGAGCAGCAATCTGTGTTATTTGGTAAAAAGTATGAATATAAATTTACTTTTGAAAAAATAAGGCAGGATATAAAAAGCCTGGCTGAAAAATATGGTTATAGTTTTACCTATACTTTAAATGAAAGGGAAATTCGCTAAAAAATATATAAAAAGGGAAACTTATTATTAAATACTTCCAGGCCTTCTCAAACCATATTCATTTAGTGATAGCGGTATAATATCTCCCGAAGGACTTCCATTGAGGCACGGCCTGTTATTTTTATTATAGTGTTTTAGATGATATTTGTATATAAATGGCACTTGTTTATTACAAATATTGTAATATAATTGTATTATGTTTAATCGAAATATTGAGACCGAATTTAAAAAGTGGATAAAAAGCCCTATAAGAAAACCGCTTATAGTGCGGGGCGCAAGGCAGGTAGGCAAGACCAGCGTTATCCGTAAGTTTGGCCAGGAGAATTTCAAGCAAACAATAGAGATCAATCTTGAAAAAAAAGACCAGCTGGAAGTATTTGACAGGTCAATCAGTATTGAAGATTTCCTGAAAAGAATATCCATCTTTTTTGATAAAAATGCGGTTCCTGGAAATTCCCTCATTTTCATTGATGAAATACAGGAATCAAAAAACATAATGAAGCTTCTTCGTTTTTTCCCCGAAGAAAGACCGCAACTTCATGTTATGGCTGCCGGTTCACTCCTCGAAGCAAAAATCGATAAAAGCTGGTCAATCCCTGTGGGAAGGGTTGACTATATGCATATATATCCAATGACTTTTTTTGAGTATCTTCAGGCAAGGAAAAAAAATGCATTGCTTGAATCCCTTAAAAATATTAAACCGGGAGATTCATTGGGCCTCGAAAACCTGGCAATTGATTTATATAAAGATTATATATTAATAGGAGGCATGCCTGAAGTTATAAATAGTTATATAAATAGTGGTAATTATGATGAAGTAAAGACTATTTTAAACCGGCTCCACACCGCATATATAGATGATATTAGAAAATACTCCAGATCAAACAGTGAAAACAAGTATCTTGAGCATGTTGTTGAATATGGCGCAAGGGCAGCAGGTTCACTTTTTAAATATGAAAATTTCTATGGCTCCTCCTACCGCAGCCGCGAAATGTCCCAGGCTTTTAATACTGTAGAAAAGGTAATGCTGCTAAGACAGGTTAAGGCTATTAGTTCAACTATCTTGCCCATTATGCCCAAACCCAGGCGTCCTAAAAAAATGATCTGGCTGGATACCGGTCTTGTGAATTTTATAAATAATGCCTATAAAGAAATGATCACAGGAGAATATAAAGGTAAAATAATGGAACAGGTCGTAGGTCAAAGCCTGATCGCCGGAGGGACCCACAAGCAGTTGGATATTTATTACTGGGCGAAAAACCGTTCTGAAGGAAGCGCTGAAGTTGATTTTTGCATTCAGCATGGCTCCAGACTGGCCGGAATTGAAGTTAAATCGGGCAATATCTTAAAAATGAGGTCGCTTTTCAGTATGGGCAATTTCAATAAGGATATTATCCTTATAAGGATATCCTGGGATAACTTAAAAGTTGAAAAATACAGATTTGCTGGCAATGCCTATAAAGTGCTGTCAATCCCCTTTTACCTGACCGATCGCCTGCCTGGGTTGATCGACTCACTGAATTGAGCCTGTATGAACTTATCGACCAGTTTACAGGATAAATTCCCTGATATGATTAAAATGACTGAAATGCCTGTCAAATGATGCTATATAACTAATCCCACAATGATCCATTGTGGTAATGGAGAAGAATATAGTAATGGGAAAAAAACGCAATACGGAGATGTGATACACTCGGTTTTGACTTTTCTCAAATAACGCTGCTATATCATGTTATGGCAAATCTTTTAATAATAGTCTTAGTGTCCCAATTTGTAGATACCCACGCACTAAAGTACACAAAACTCTGCCCTGCGGTTTTTAGAAGAAGTGGTACTTGGCACAGCAAAAGTGGCTTATCTTGCAGCTTTATTAAAAAATAATATTCATGATATTGAATTTTTCAATAATAAAGAAAACATATCAAAGTTAGAAATTACTGAGGACAAATTCAGTAATAATTTTGAAACCATTAAAAAATTCAATCTGGAAGCATACTATTACCTTTATAAATTTGTTGAAATTGATAAAATTTAAAAATTCTTTTCATCTGCTTACCGGATGACTTTTATTTCTATTTTTCCAGATTCTGTGCCTTTGACTTTGTGTTAATACTTGCCGTATTTCCTCGCTGCCTCCACCATTGCCATAAAGTTATCAGGCTTTACTCCGGAATGTATTGAGTTGCTTGAAGACAGGATATATCCGCCCTTTCCCGCAGCCTTAATTATACAGTTTCTTACTTCTTCACTAACATCTGATATGCTTCCATTAACAAGTGTTGTGGCACAGTCAACATTTCCCTTAATGCATATTTTGCTGCCAAAATTTTTCTTGAAGAAATCAAGGTCCATTCCCGCCAGGGGATCTACAGGGTCGATACAGTCAATGCCGCTTTCTATAATATAGTCAACAATTGAAAGAATATCTCCATCAGTATGCTTTATAATTTTAAGCCCTGCCTTCTTATATTCTGAGAATAGCAGTTTTAATTGCGGCGCAAATATCTCTTCAAACAATTTAGGATTTATCATAGGGCCTTTATTATCAGCATAGTCATCTGTTGCAAGCACAATATCTGCACCTGCATCTTTAGCCTTTTGCGCAAGAATAATGCTGTACTCAACGGATTTTTTTATCAGTTCAATAACCAGTGGTTTATTCTCATAAAAACTCATAAGGAAGTTTTCAAATCCCATTAAATCCCTCGGATTTGAAAAAACATCCCTGAGAAGCACTATCACTGCCCTACTTGCCCCAAAATAGTCTGCAGCTTTAGAAATATTTACAAATTTTTCCTTTTCTTTCGGGTCAGGCCACCTGTAAGATATCAGGTCATCCATGGATTTTATCGGGTAATTAAGCTGCATGTCATAAGTTTGTCCTACCCTTCTTAAAATCCCAAATTCATCGACATATTCACAACTGCCTTTAAAATCCTTCTTATAATTTATTGTTACTGCAATCCCATCAAGGTCCAAAAACTCCACCATTTCCAAAAGATTATTTTTACCTATAATTGCCTCTATCACGTTTGGTGCAATAGAATTTTCAAAGACAGGAATTCTGTCAGGTATTTTAAGCTCCAGCGCAGCTATCAAACGTTCCCTGGAATTCAATTATTTCTCCTTCTCCCGGTCATTAACATCAAGATAATTTTTATATACTATCTTCTTTACTTTTTTTAAATCCAGAATATATGCAAGCTCCTCTATCTCATCAGAAACATCCTTAAAAGTTAAAGGGTAATGATGGGGAAGCCCACCAACAACTATTGTATTTATCAAATCCAGAGCATTTATCGGATTTTTAAATAGCTTTAAATCTCCAATCCAGCCCCGGCCTCCGTCAAACGTTTCAAGTTTGCTGTTGTCAAGGGAAGTTCCGGTAAAGTAGTAAAATCTGTCCGAATCACCAATAATACGGAACACAGTTACTTCTGATTGTTTGAACTTTGCATCTATTACGGCACCAAAGTTTCTTACTTTAGCTCCATCTCCAAGTTTATTGTACCATGCATAATGGTTGCAGATGTTGTATTTGCCGTTCTCTGCAAGACAGATTGGGATATTTCCACAATGCCATAACTGGACTGAATTATTCTTTATGTCAACATCAGCAAGATCCATTACAACACCGGGCTCTTCATTAAAGACTTTCAGGATAAGCAAAGAGACTGCACTTAATAAATCGCCCTCACATGAAACAGGTATTCCCAGGGAACTTAATAAAGATGAAGCAGTGCAGGGTACTATCTTATATATATCTTCTATTTTTGGCCAGCAGCCAAGTGCAATCGCCTTCATCTGGTTTTCTTCTGCTATTTTTTTTAAAGCTTCATAAAGTTTGACAGATTTTATAATACTTACCTCTGCTACTTCTACATTTACTGCGTTTTTAATAAGCTTTTGGGAAATCTTTTCTGCTTCCGTGTCTTTAACTGATTCAGCGATGCCAATCAAATCTTCAATGCTATAATCCCTTATAACATCTATATCTAGTTTTTTATAAATATCCTCCTCGTTAAAAGACATATCCTTAAAACCGGGTGATATATTACCAATTAACCCGACCCGGCAGTTTTTAAGTGATTTGACCAGCTTTAAGACCTTCAGGATGGTCCTGAATTTGGGCAAAAACAGCCCGCCATTTGCATCTCCGTAAAACCACTTAAAAAGTGGCGCATCATTTCCAAAAAAATGTCTGATTATAGCGGAACTCTGGTTCAGGCCCACAAGAGAGGCGTTTGCAAAAGGGCCGCTTTTATATACCTCCTCCACTGCCCAGAGCCCTATGAAAAACTTAAATTTTGCAAGCTCATAAATTATGTCACCTATGGCATTTGTGGCATGAAAATAAATAAGCATGTCTATTTTATTTTTTTCAAAAAATTCCCCGGCTGCAGCTGCATCTTCCCTGGTGTTTAGCAATTTGTCATAAACCAGCAGTTTAAAACCAAGCTGCTTTTCCAGATTTGCAAGCTTGCTGACATTTTTTTTAAATACTTCTTCGCCATTCCCAACAAAAATATCAAGCGATGAGCCCGTTATTCCAACAGTGAATTTATCCATAATAAAAAATACCTTTCCAAAATCATTTATTATTTTTAATGCAAAAAGCAAAAAAATTTTCACTGGAATTTTATTCTAAAAAATAAAATACCAGCCCGCTCTTACATGCCTGCCTAAACAGTAAAATCCTTCCTGGCAATTTCATTTAAAATCTGTTTGTTTTTTTTATAAAGCTTCTTGTAAATGCTGTATTTTTCCGGATAATAATGCCCAGTTTCTTTATTGGAGGGATAAAATATCTTATCTATTCTTACCAGATCATTTGCAGCTTCAGAAATATTGCCGTACTTTTTGTCTTCAACCATTGCAAAAAGTGCTCCCGCCAGGCAGCCGCCCTCCTGGTTTTTTACACGCTTTACAGGAATCCCGAATATATTTGACCTGATTTTTAACCACAGGTCTGATTTCGCACCGCCTCCTGAAACTCTCAACTCAGATATATTGCCAAGGGTCTTTTCAATAATTTCAAGGTTCATTTTTAATTCAAAGCAATTGCTTTCAAGAATTGAGATGAAGATATCCTCCCTTGTACTTTCAAACCTTAATCCGTAAATCATTCCGGCTGAATAGTCATCAAGCCACGGGGTTCCTGAACCTAAAAAATGCGGCAGCACAAAGATTTTGTTTTTTATCTTTTTGATGCCTGTCTCAAGATTAAAATAAAAGTCTTTTGTTTGCCCATCTTTCCCTGAGTAAAAGGTATTCTTAAAGAATTCAAGAAGTGAACCACCGGAATTGATATAGCATAACGTTGCATAAAGGCCGCCTGCGGGATACGGACCAATTTGAAAGTTTGATTTTTTAAAATTTTCAATGCTACCTGGTTTTTCAAAAACATTTGTTATGCAATCAGCAGAACCCATACTATTTGAGCTTATGTTGCCCCTAACCACACCGCTTGCAAGTGCTGACATATACTGGTCAAAACCGCCCATCAGAACCTTTACACCCTTTTTTAATCCCATTATACTGCACATGCTTTCAGGCAAAACGCCTGCGAAAGAACCAGTGGCAGTGGTATTTGAAAAAAACGAAAGGTCTATTCCAAATATGCTGGACGCTTCTTTCGACCATTCTTTTGTGTTTATATCAAATAATCCTGTAAGTGATGCCAGTGAATAATTAAGCGCTGGCTTTATGCCAAGTTTTAAAAGAATATAGTCCTCTATAAGCATAAATTTTTTTACCTTATCTTTATTTGGACTTTTAAATAACATCCAGAGAGCTTTGCTTAAAGGATATACGGCTTTTAAGGGCATGCCATTTATACTATACAGGTTTTGGGAGTTTTTTATTCTCTTTATCCTGCCGTCAAAATAATTACAGATATCATTGTTTCCTTTTACAATTAAATTTGAAAGTGGAGAGTTTTTTTCATCCAGGGCCATTATTGCTGAACCAAGAAATGAAAGACAGATTATTTTTACTGGATCTTTTTTTGTCATTGATGCAATATCATAAATCAGAGCTTGAAGGCTATTCCAGATTTTTACAGGATTTAATTCTATACAACCTGAGACAATTTCATAACTGTAATTCTTTGCTGTACTTACAATTAATTTGCCTGTTAAATCATATGCCTGCCCTTTGCATCCGGACTGGCCTATATCGATCCCCAAATAACTCATTGAATTATAATATAAAGTACTTAGAAATAAGTTTTAAAATAAATATCATATTTTGTTCTATTA
>JAFGMJ010000181.1 GCA_016927635.1 Actinomycetota bacterium | reverse complement strand
CCTTCTGGGATTGATGATGGAAATACATAACCAGACAACAGAAAAAACAAACTGGACAGCATTTATAATAGGGTCTGTCATAGGAGTATTTCCATGGATAATCATACTGATGTATTTTCTTGGAGGAGGCAATTATAGCAGGATACCATGGTTTGTATATGCAATAGTTTCAACATATTTTATTCTTTTTAATCTTTTCCCTGTTAACATGGTACTGCAATATAAAAAAATCGGCCCCTGGAAAGATTACCTTTACGGGGAAAGAGGGTATATACTGCTTAGCCTTATAGCAAAATCACTGCTTGCATGGCTTGTGTTTGCAGGCACAATGCAGCCAAGTTAAATTAAAAAGAATTCTTCTTGCGGTAAGTTCTTGAATATAAGTCTTTAATGATATATCTTATTGCAAATGAGCAGAAAGACGATAATTATATTAATTGCTATTGCTGCAATATTTGCAGCAATAGCTTTTGCACTTTTTCAGAAAAACCCTTCGATAGAACATTTAATAATCACGCAAAACGCAGATATAAACGAGCCTGGAAACGCAGAAGGTTCTGGAGATAAACCTGTTTTTGGCACAGATTCACAGCTTTATGCAGCCATATTCATAAAAAATGCAAAACCTGAGGATATTATTACAGTAAAGTGGTCCACTATAAATAAAGGCGCTGAAGAAATCATTCAGGAAAACAGCATAACACTGAAGGACAAAGGCGGTTCAGGCAAAATAATTATATCATTTGCAAAAAAAGATAATACTTATATTGCAGGCAGCTATTTCGCAAGCGTAGATTTTAAAGGCCAGCAGGTAAAAGCCGGTTTTTCAATAGAATAGATATTTTAAGAATTTAAGACCTGATTTTACTGAACTCTTTTTTTACTCTCTGGAAAAGTATCTCAAGCACTTCATTTACAGCATTATCAAGATTATAGTTTTCTATAATAGGCACTTTATTTTCAACAGCCAGTTCTTCAATGTATTTCTGTATCATGTGAATCTTATCAAGATGCTCAATGTATTTCTGCATCGGCCTTGAACCCTGGGTCTCTGTAGTCCTTTTTGTGAAATGCTCCTTGTGTATATCTTTATCCGCAACTGCAAATACTATTTCCTGAATTATTGCTGAAGAGTTATATTCGGAAAGATTCATATATCCAGGGACAACATGGGCACCCTCTATTATTATATCATTCTTTTCAATAATGCTTCTTTTGACAATCGCCTCTACTCCTACAATTACAGCCATCACCTGCTCCCTAAAGCCCAGTATAACAGGATCAACCCCCACCGGCGGCAAAGTGAGATGCTGGTAAGCGTTATATGAAGAGCCCCTTATTGCCCTTATGACTTTATCAGATACTGTGGCCCGCATTACCTCTCTTATGGAATCTGAAGATGCAACCCTTGTTATATTCAGCCTTGTTGCAAGAATTGTTGCAATTGTCGACTTGCCAACGCCGGTTGCTCCGCCGATAAGTATTATTATGGGTTTTTTAAGCTTGCCTACGGACTGCCACAGAAGATATTTTTCAGCATATTCAATATTTACCGTGTCTTTTATAAATCTGAAAACGAGCGATCTCAGCTCTTCCATGGGTATGCCCATTATCCTGTTTTCAATGAGATACTGCTCAACATCGTAAGATATTCTATGACACAGCACTATATCAAGGCCTGTAACAGATATAGATGATGCCAGTATGCCTTTAGAAAAAGGCAGCCCACCCGTTTTATCAGTAATTACAATAACGGGTGCCTTTATATCATTATTTTCCATATTACTGATTCTCCATATTGTTGTTTATGGTATGTTCCGCTTAATGAAAAAACATTATTTTGATTTAGATGTTTCCTTGATAAATTTATCATTCAGCTTGCTTTTGTCCGTTTTTTTCTCAAGACCGACTATTTTTTCTATTTTGTCAAAGGGATATCTTCTGTAAATATCTATTGAATTTTCTTTCAAATATATAATATTGTAATTTGGCTCTATTCTACCCCTCAGCCTCAGGCTTGATACTGTGCCTGCCGTTATAATGTACATGTCCTCAACTCGCCATATATATGGAACATGCTTATGCCCGCACAGCACTATATCAACATCGCAGTCAACCAGAACCTCAAGCACATCCCCCGCATCATGCACTATATTTCTTTCCCTTCCAGTACCAGGGACAGGTATTAAATGATGGTGCATTGCAAAAATCTTTAAGGCTCCAGGATTTGCACCCTTGAACTCATTTGATATCCATTTGTAGTATTCACGGCCTATCTGGCCATTATCAAGATCTGGTTCGCTTGAATCGGCTGCTACAATTATAAGCCCCTCTGTTTTTAAACTTGAATACCTCTGGCCGAAAAGATCTTCGAAATGCATGTAGCCGACATTTCTTGAATCGTGGTTTCCGGGCTGAACCAGGATATTTTTGCATTTTATCGGGGATATGTAGTTTTTAACAGTATCGTATTCCCGCCTGTAACCCATCCCTGTCAAATCGCCCGTTATCATCACAATGTCGGGTTTTAACTCGTTTATTTCATCAATGCATCTTGTTAAAAGGCTTGGAACAAATTCAGATTCCCCGACATGAATATCTGAGATCTGTACGATTACTGTTGCTCTATCGTTTTCAGTCATAATTGCTCCTTGGAATTACTCCGGCATATGCTATTTTTTAGTTATGCCATAAAAAGTTTTAAATATTATATCAAAAAAATTAGTATTGTATTAATTTAATAAGCTTTATGCCGGTTTTTATAAAACAGGCCAGAAAATGGCAAAATTTTTTATGGTCTTTATATACTTATATTATTTTAATACTATTGCCGGGAAAAAAATAATTAAAATAATATTAAAATTTAAAAAATTCCAGCTTTTTTAATGCATCAGCATAAGATCTTTCACCCCTGAGTATGCGGCAGCATGATGAAAAAATCCTGCTGTTTTCAGTTACAAGTTTGTAAAAAAACTTAATGGATGCATAAAACGCCCTGGTAAACAACATTGAGTATTTTATTTCCTTATAAATTGAATCATTTATTTTCCCGTAATAATTGCTGAATGAAAAATCGGACAAATCAAAAGCTTCCATTATGCATTCCTTAAGTATTATTGCGCTCCTGAAACAATTATACAGACCCTCGCCCGTAAAGCCGTCTGCAAGACAGGCAGCATCGCCAATGGTTGCTACCCTTTCAGCGCAGAACTTTGTATCTTTATCCATAACCGGTATTGTATGTGCATATATTTTTGCGCTTTTAATATTGCCTGCTGTCTCATATGAATTGAATTTTTCCAAGAATAAATTGAAATAAGGCTTTAAGCTTTTTACATCCCCGAAAGGGGCGCCAATGCCGCATGATAGTATATCACTTTTGGGAAATACCCAGCAGTAACCTCTTTTTACCCCGCCAAAGTCAAGCCTTAAATTATCAGTAAAATCAAATTTATTGCCCGATTTGTCTTTATAAATCATTTCCTGATTCAAACCGGCTTCATCTTTTAAGCCATCTGTATTGACGCTTTTTGTGCCGGCACTTATCTCGACCTCATAGCCGAGTATTTTCCTGCAGCTGCTTTCCTGCATAATCTGGCGGTGAACCGCCCCCCTTGCGCCGTCTGCGCCTGCAAGTATTTTTGCCCTGTAGTCTTTGCAGGCTGTTTTTACAATGACATAATTGCTGAAAACCTCATAACCTGTTACTTTTTTGCCGAATTTTATTTCACAGCCCTTCTGCGCAGCTTTTTGGGCAAGGAAATTATCAAAACCTGGCCTTTTTACAGTGTATATAATCGGGCTGCCGTATTTTCTTAATATATTATTCTGATTTTTAAAAGAAAAATATATGCCGCTTATAACTCTCTCTATTACAGGGCTTATGTCAAACGGAATAAGTTTTGCTGCCCTGTGCTGCAGCCCACCCGCACATGTTTTATATCTTGGAAACTGCTCTTTTTCAAGTATGAGGATTTTAACTGAGCTTTGTGCAAGAAGATAGCCAAGTAAGGCCCCGGCAGGCCCGCAGCCGGATATTATCACATCATAATCTTTATCATGCATAAGGTAATTTTATATAAAGAGAAGGTAAAGGACAAATAAGAATTTTAAAGGGGGCAGTTTAATTTCTGCCCCCTCATTTTATTTTTTAAAAACTATATATATGCTTTTTCTGTCTGCTTGTCAAAAAGATGAAGCTTTTCAAGGTCCACATGCAAATCTATCTGCCTTCCTACATGTGCAGAAGATCTTGGATTTACCCTTGCTGTAAGCAATACGCCTTCTATATCTATATAAACATATATTTCAGCTCCCATTGGCTCAGTGACTTCCACAGGAGCATTTAAAGTGGCATTGTCATGTTTGTGATGTACAAATTCATTATCTTCAAGGTCTTCCGGGCGTATGCCTACTATTATATCTTTTCCTATTAGATTATTGTCTTTTATGACCTTTTTTATATTTTCGGCTGTATTTATTTCAAACTTAGGATTCTTTAACGTATAACTGTCAGTAACTGTCACGTCTAAAAAATTCATCGCAGGGCTGCCGATAAAGCCTGCCACAAATATATTTGCAGGGTGATCATAAACTGTCTGTGGATCTCCCTCCTGCTGTACAAGACCGTCTTTCATTATTATTATCTTATCTGCCATTGTCATGGCTTCGGTCTGATCGTGAGTTACATATACTATGGTAGCATTTAGCCTTTCATGCAGCTTTGCAATCTCAGCACGCATCTGCACCCTCAGCTTTGCATCAAGGTTTGAAAGAGGCTCATCCATAAGGAATACTTTCGGGTTACGCACGATTGCCCGCCCAAGGGCGACTCTCTGTCTCTGGCCTCCTGAAAGCTGCTTTGGCTTTCTTTTTAAAAGCTCCTCGATTTTTAGTATCCTTGCAGCTTCATTGACCCGGGTTTGTATTTCTGCCTTTGGGGTCTTTCGAAGTTTTAAGCCGAATGCCATATTGTCATAGACATTCATGTGGGGGTAAAGCGCATAGTTCTGGAAGACCATTGCTATATCCCTGTCTTTTGGGGGCACATTATTTACCAGCTTGTCCCCTATAAAAATTTCTCCGCCTGTAGCCTCCTCAAGTCCTGCTATCATGCGAAGTGTTGTGGTCTTTCCGCATCCGGAAGGCCCGACCAGAACCACGAACTGGCGGTCCTCGATAGTGGTGTTCATTGCATCAACTGCCACCACGTCAGCGAATTTCTTGGTTAAGTCCTTAAGAAGCACCTGTGCCATGGCAATGACTCCTTTTTCACTGGATATTATACAAAAGTCCCGCAACTGCAAATACTTTAAACGGGCACAGATAAAGCCATATCCACTCTTTATCAGAATAGATTATAAAAGACTTAACCAGACAATACAATGAAAAATATTATTTTTTCCTGTAATCAGAGATGTATATCATCCCGTAAGGGTCCCTGCCTGCCAGGAAATCAGCCGCCCTCATTGCAGGTATTATACCTTCGATGAGCGGATCGGTTATCGGGGCAGTAAGGCCATTTATAATTGACATAGTCAGGAAATGAATATTTAAGAGATCCCTGTTTGGCATGCCAAAGCTAATATTTGATGCGCCCATGGTAGTTGAAACGCCGAATTCAGCAACTACCTGTTTCATAGTCTCAAGAGTTATCTTGCCTGAGTTTACATCAGTGGATGCAGTCATTACAAGGCAGTCTATAACAAGGTCGTCTTTTGATATGCCAAGTGAGACGGCTCTTTTGATGATTTTTCTTGCGACATTGACTCTTGCCTCAACATCATTTTTTATTCCTGTTTCATCCATTGTCAGGCAGACCACTGCGCTTCCGCTTTCCTTGGCAAGCGGCAATATCTCTTCCATTGACTCCTCTTTGCCATTTACAGAGTTTATGAGGGCTTTATATGGATAAACTTCAAGGGCAGCCTTTATTGCTTTATGGTTTGCAGAGTCTATGCAAATTGGCCTGTCAGATACTTCCATAACAGTCTTAATGGCTTTTGGCAGCATTTCGACTTCATCAACACCGACAGCACCGACATTGACATCCAGTATGTGCGCCCCGGCTTCTGTCTGAATTATTGCATCACTTCTGACAATATCAAGTTTTCCTGCTTTTAATTCCTCAGCCAGTGATTTCCTGCCTGTAGGGTTGATTCTTTCAGCTATTATAACCGTCGGCAGACCCTGCCCGAATTTAACTTCAGTATTTTTTCCTGTCAATATAGTTGCCATTGTGTTTTCCCTTTCCTCTTTGTTATGTTTGCATGATAAAAAATTGCTTTAATTTATATTTTTACTTTTTACTGTTTTTTCCATAAAACTGCTTGAATATATTAACAAATTTATCCAGGAATTTTTTGTTTATTTCAGATCTTGAAATAGTAACCCTGATATATCCGGCAAAACCAAGGTTTTCTCCAGGCCTGACTATAAAGCCTGCCTTAAGCAGCTTCTCGATTATCTCCCCGCTATGTTTACCTGCGTTAAGCAGTATGAAGTTTGCTTCTGATTTTATATATTCAACACCTTCTTTTTCAAAGACCTTGTAAAAAATCTCTTTCTGGCTTTCAACGCCCCACCTTATTTCTTCTGCATACCAGTCATTCTCTATTGCTTTTACTGCAGCCCGCTGGGCAATAAGGCTTGTATTAAAAGGCATCCTTATTTTATTCAATGCGCTTATGACTTCAGTGCCCGCAATCCCGTATCCTATCCTTAGCCCTGCAAGGCCGTAAATCTTGGAAAATGTCCTTAGCAATACCAGGTTTGGGTTATTTTTTAAAAAACTGACAGTATCTATTTTACAGCCCTCAGAAAGATATTCATAATATGCCTCATCAAGTACAACAATTATATCATCAGGTATATTTTGAAGCATAAAGCTCAGTTCTTTTTCCTCAATTGTTGTGCCTGTTGGGTTGTGCGGGTTTGCAAGAAATACTATTTTAGTGTTTTTGTCAACTGAGCTTACTATTGCCTTCGGATCCTGCCTGAATGTATCTTTGGCCAGGGGCACTTTTATTACGCCTCCCCCGCATTTAAGGGCAGCCTTTTCATAAATTATAAAATTGGGGTCGGCAGTAACAATATTGTCGCCCCTGTCTATAAAACAGTCAGATATCATCTCGATTATCTGGTCGGTGCCGTTTCCCATGATTATGTTTTCTGCCAGCAAGCCATATTTTCTCGCAATCATATATCTTATTTCATAGGCATCGCTGTCAGGGTAATAGTTGATGTCATCAAGATTTTCGCTTAAATATTGCCTGACCTCATCGCATGGCCCTAATATGTTTTCATTTGACGCCATTTTATAAACTTCTTTAAGCCCATATTTCTTTTTTATCTCCTCAATTGTCCTTCCGGCAACATATACCGGAAGGTCGTTTATCCATGGTTTTAACTTCAATTTCATTTTTTAAACCTTACTTCCACTGAATTTTTGTGGGCAAGCAGATTTTCAAAATCTGACAGCACCCTTATATGTTTTTGTTCTTCTTTTAAAGCCTCGAAGCTGTAATATGCGACGCTGCTCTTTTTATAAAAATCATATACTCCAAGCGGTGAGCTAAACCTTGCATTTCCTGCGGTGGGTATTATATGGTTTGTGCCGCAAATATAATCCCCCGCAGCTACAGGAGTGTAATCGCCAATAAATATTGCACCTGCATTTTTTATGCCCGGAAGCACTTTGTCAGGGTCTTTTACCATAAGCTCAAGATGCTCAGGCGCAAAAATATTGGATATTTTAACTAAAAAATCCATGTCACTGTGCACAATTATTTTACAGTGTTTCTTAAGCGTGGACAGCACATCGTCTATTTTGAACCTTTCTTTATAAGTGCCAAAGAGGCTGTCAACCTGGCTGTAAATCTCTTTTACTGTTAAATCCGCAACTTCTTTGTCTGTTGTCAGCAGTAT
>JAFGMJ010000180.1 GCA_016927635.1 Actinomycetota bacterium | reverse complement strand
CTATATCTTCAGCTTTTTTCCTCAAAAATCCTGAAACAAGCACCATTTTTGCACCCACAGCTGCAGCATTTCCCACCTGGGATATTTTTTCCAGCATCACTGCAGGAAACATGCCTATTTCAACCACATTTTTAGGATCTATATATGAACCGAACGCACCTGCAACTATTATTTTATCAAGATCTTTAAATTCAATTGCCGCGCTTTCCATAAGTATTTCAATGCCTGTTCTTAATGCGCTTTTTGCAAGCTGTATCTCAACTATATCATTCTGGTTTATAGAAACATTTCCATCAAGGCACGGGCAAAGAGAGCTGGCGTTATTCTTTCCATTATTTGCAGATGCAGTGTCTTTATGGGAGCTTTCAGCTTCATTTGCAGAAGATGCCTCATTTTCTTTTTCAGCCTGGCATTTTATTCTCTCTTTATGAAATGCAGGTTCAAGGATATACTGTAGTGCGCCTTTATCATCAATACACAGGCAGCCTGACTCAGGCTGGAATTTGCCTCTGTTATTTATAATGCCTGCTTTTAATAATTCCGCTATGGCATCAAGTATTCCTGAACCGCATATTCCGGTAGGCTTTTTGTCTCCTATTGTCTGTATTTTCGGTATGCATGTTTGGGAATCTATTATAACTCTTTCTATTGCTCCCGGGGCAGCCCTCATTCCATGTTTTATATGAGCTCCCTCAAAAGCAGGGCCTGATGCAGTAGATACGCTTTCAATGCTTTTTTCTGTCTTTAACACTATTTCAGTATTCGTGCCTATGTCTATTCCTATAATATTGCCTTTCCTGTCAAAAATATCAGACGCCAGTATCATGGCAAGATGATCAGAGCCCACAAAACCTGCAATAACTGGCATCAGATAAAGGTATGCACCCGCTGAAATCTTTAACCCTATTTCCCTTGCTTTCATATCTAAAGGTTTATCGGTCAATGCAACAAATGGTGACAGGCCAAGTTGCCTTACCGGCAATCCCAGCAGAAGATGATGCATTGCTGTATTTCCTACAATTGTGATTTCCACTATTTCATTTACAGATATCCCGGACTCTGATGCAAGTTCCTGTATTGTCTTATTTATCTGATTGACAAGCACCTTTTGTATTTTTTCAGAATTCTCCGGACCCTGCATTGCATAATTTATCCTGCTCATCACATCTTCGCCAAAGCTTATCTGAGGGTTCATTGCGCCTTTTTTATTCACTGTCTTTGCCGTATTTAAATCCACAAGAAGTGTTGCAATCTTTGTCGTTCCAAGGTCTATGGCTATGCCATATGATGATGCTGATTTATCCCCTCCCTCTATAAGTATGATTTCATTATTTCTTACCGTAACAGTTACCTGCCACCCATTTTTGCGCAGTACAGAAGGCATTTCATTTAAGACTTTAAAATCAATACTTTCAATCTTTTCATTAAAAAAGCTGCTTATTGCTCTTTTTATTCTGGAATAATCTGACTCCATGTCAGAAAGCGTCGGGGCAGAAAGTTTAACAAAATACTTTTTGCATATCCTGTCCACAGCTATATCTGCTTCAGCTCCTGTAACCTGAAGCTTCTGTTCTTCGGTAAGCGAGGAAGCAGGTATATATATTTTCATGTCCTTGTCAAAGACCTGCTGGCATGCAAGCCTCATGCCATGCTTGATCTCTTCGGCGCTTAAAGCTTTAAGCTCACGCTCATTGGGCTTGGGCGCTGCTTCATCCATTATAAGTATTCTGCATTTTCCGCAGGTACCCTGACCCGCACATACGGATTTTATTTCAATTCCAGCGTCAATAAGGGCATCAAGCCCGTTTTTTTTGCCTTCAAGGACTATTCTTTTGCCGATAGGCTCGACATCTATTTTTATTACACTTTTTTTATTATCAGTCATAATAACCAGCTTTTTAATAATAATTGATTATTCTATTTAAACTGCATCGCCTTTTTAATGGATGCTATTACTTTTTATGCTTTTCTGATTCCTGGTTTATGAAATCCTCAAACTCTTTTCCTGCTTTCATAAGATTTTTTAAATCTTCTTCCAGGTTATCAGGTTTTATTTTGGCTATCCAGCCTTCATTGTATGGCGACTCATTTATAAGCTCCGGGGAATCTTCAAGTTCGTCATTTGCGCCGATTATCTGGCCTGTTACAGGAGCAAAGATCTTGCCCACCCATTTACCTGATTCAAGAGAAGAAAGGGACTCGCCCTGTTTGACTTTTGCGCCCTTCATTGGAAGCTCTATATATACTATTTCTCCTGCCAGTTTCTGAAAAAAATCAGTAGCCCCAAATATCACGTTTCCTTCATCATCGGTTTTTGCCCAGAAATGATTTTTCTCATAATACAAATCGTCAGGAAATTCATAATCATTTATTTTCATTTATACCTCCAAAAAAATTACCGGTTTAAAAACAATATATTGTTACTATGAGATTAAAATGTCAAATAAAAATTTACACTGCTTAGCCTTCAAGGCTTTCAAGAAGAATCTCTGATACATCCATTACTTTGATTTTATAATCCGTGTCGCCCTTTCTTTTTTTCAGTGCTGTTGCAAGAGTTCTTTCGCACTGCTGGCAGGCGGATACTGCAATTTCTGCTTTAGTATCTATAATCTCTCCGGCTCTTGAATCTGCTATTTTTGCCGAAAGAGCCTGGTTTAAAGATTCAATGTTTCCTCCTCCGCCACAGCAGTTGGCCTGTTTTTTTGACGTTTGCATCTCTACAAGTTCAACACCCGGTATGCTTTTAAGCAATTGCCTTGGCTGTTCAAAAACCCCGGAATTGCGGCCAAGGTCACACGGGTCATGATATGTTACCCTCACGTCAAGTTTTCCCGGTTTAATTTTTTCCGCATTTACCAGGTTTAAAAGATACTGGGATATGTGGAGTATTTCAAAAGGAATTTTTTTTCCGGTGAGGCTTTCATATTCATGTTTCCAGGTATGAAAACATGAAGGGCAGCTTGTGAGAAGTATTTTTGCTTTTTTTTCAATGACTTTTTCTATATTATGCATTGCAAGAGCCCCTACTTCTTCTTTCATGCCTGAACTTAATAATGGAAAACCGCAGCACCATTCATCCTCGCCAAGAAGTGTAAAATCCACATCCGCTTTTTTAAGTATTTTGACTATTGCCCTTGGTATTGAAAAAGAACGGGGTGAAAAAGATGATACGCAGCCGACAAAATAAACCACATCTGCCGTTGGCTTGACATAATCATTTATATCCGTATCAGGCACCTGCTTTAACCAGTCAAGCCTTCCCTGGTTGGTGTCAAAAGTTATATTATATGCTTTTTCTATTTTATCCTTGAGGTAATCAAGCACTTCAGGATATTTGCTGTTTTCAATTAGGTCTTCCCTGACTGCCCTGAAAAGCTCGCTTACCTTTACTCCGCTCGGACATTCGGTTGTGCAAAGATTGCACATTGTGCATGTATATATTTTTTCTGAAAGCTTATCTGTAAAGCCAATTTTACCGTTTACGACTGCTTCGATAAGGCTTAATTTGCCCCGGGGGGCAAAACCCTCATTTAAAGTATTTTTATAAATCGGGCATATGGAAAGGCAGGTCCCGCATCTGCTGCAGGCAAAAAGGTCGTCTCCTTTTAAAAACACCCTTGCAGCCCTTGTCTGGGACGTACTTTTAGCTTTTTTATTATGCTGTGTTTTAATACTGTTTATTTTCGTTTCCATGCCAGGTAATTGTATTTATTTTTATTAATTTTTAAATGTCAGCCGTAATATATAAAAAAGGCTTTAAAGCTGTTTTTTAGCTTAAAAAAAGTTTGCCTGGATTTAAAATATTATTAGGGTCAAAGGTCTTCTTTATATTTTTCATCAGCTTATATGCGTCTTCAGATACTTCAAGCTTTAAAAACTTTGCCTTTGTAAGGCCAATTCCATGCTCGCCTGAAAGAGTACCGCCAAGCTCTATAGTCTTTACAAAAATGTCCTCTATTGCCTTTTCAACCTTTTTTCCCTCTTCTTTATTTCTCAGGTCAGTAAGTATTGTAGGATGCAGGTTTCCGTCACCAGCATGACCGAAGGTTCCAATATTGAGTCCATATTTTACAGCTATATGATTTATTGCTTCGACCAGCTCGACTATCCGGCTGCGAGGTACTGTTGCGTCTTCAAGTATTGTTGAAGGCCTTACTCTTGCAAGAGATGACAGCGCCGCCCTTCTTGCCGACCACAATCTGTCCCTTTCCTCATCGGATTTTGCAAGATGAAAATCTGTGCAATTATTTTTTTTGCATACATTTTTTACTATTTCAGCCTCGGCATCCACTGCGCCCTGATATCCGTCTACTTCAATTAAAAGCATTGCCCCAATTGTCCTGTCAAGCCCTACATTGAGATAATCCTCTATAGCATTTATGGTGACATTATCCAAAAATTCAAGAGTTGCAGTTATAACGCCTGCGGCTACTATGTCTCTCACAGAGCCTGCAGCCAAACTCATATCTGTAAAGTTTGCAAGCATGCTTGCCCTTGCTTTTGGCACAGGAAGTAAGCCAAGCGTTGCTTTTGTAACAATTGCAAGAGTGCCTTCCGAACCGACAACCAGGTCCACCAGGTTATAACCCGATACGCTTTTTACTGTTATTGCGCCTGTATTTATTATTTCCCCTGTGGGTAGCACAAGCTCAAGAGAATTCACATAGTCTTTTGTTACACCATATTTTAAACCCCTAAGGCCCCCGGCATTTTCAGCAATATTTCCGCCGATTGTAGATGTTTTAAGGCTGCCCGGGTCAGGCGGGTAAAACAGGCCATATTTATTGGCAGCTTTGTCTATATCAATAGTTATCGCGCCAGCTTCAGCCTCTACAAGAAGGTCGACTTCATTTACATTTAGTATTTTATTCATTTCAAGCATTATAAGGGATATACCGCCATGTACAGGAAGGCAGCCTCCGCTTAAGCCCGTTGCGGCTCCGCGAGGAGTGACTGGTATTTTGTATTCATTTGCAAATTTAAGAACCTGGCTTATCTGGCAGGAATTCTCCACCCTTATGATTACATCAGGCATATATTCAAGCCTTGTTGAATCATAACCAAGGCAAATTTTATCCTCCAGGTCGGTTATGACCCGCTCCTGGCCTATTGCCTCCTTTAAATATTCTATATGCTCTTCTTTCATGAAATAAATTTATTCTTTAAAATTTTATATTGGCAAATCTATTTAATGATAATTTATAAATTTTTTCATTTTATCTTTTTAAAACCGGTATGACATACGGCCCTTCGGGTATTATATTTATTGTCGCGTCTTTTCCAAGTTTTTTAAATGCCCTCTGCAGGCCCTCATCCACAGATTTTACAAGAGTTAAGGTAGCAGGAGGTATTTTATAAGCTGAGACAAGCAGGCATCCGCTGTACAGAAATATTTCAGCTTTTCTCCTTGCTCTTACAAATTCCTCAAGCTCCCACTGGTCTATCTTAAAATAATTTTTATCATTTATCTTTCTCATAAATTCATCAAGGTCAGATTCCTGCTGTACAAGCTCTACAAATTCCCTGCTGCCTATTTCCTCCGTGCATTCTGCAGCTGTTATTATTATACCGTTGCGCCTGACTGCAGGCATTGCTCCGACCATTCCCTTTACAACCTGGTAAAGAGTCGCATCAAGAGGTGTGCCTCCGCCAGTTGTTATTACTATATCAGCCTCTTTATCAATATAGCAGATACTTGATTGCATGCAGAAATCGGCGCCCATGTAAAATGCTTGTTCAAGTTCTCCGCAGAATATGCCGGTTATTTCTTTTTCCTTGTTAATGGTTGTATTTACAATAAAATCCACTCCGGCAAGCTTTGCTATCTCTGTAGCCTCCTCATGAAAAGGATTTCCCTCAAGAATACCAAAAGCTGCCTTCGGAGACTCAAGTATGGCCGGTCCGTGAAAGTATTTAAACATATCCAGATAGCTTATACCCGGGCATATTGCTTTTCTGCCACCTGAAAAACCTGCCATGAAATGGGGTTCTATAAGGCCTGTAAGAATTTTAAAATCAGCATTTGCATAATGCTCATTGATTATAACAGGCGTGCCCTGCCTTGTTTTGCCGATCTCTTTACAGCTTTTCCTGTCTCTTGCATTATGATTGATTATCCTGTAAGCGTTGGCAATTTCTTTGCCTACAAGGTCCTCAAGCTCTTTGCCAAGATTGGGCCTGTGAAGCCCGGTAGCTATTAGAATAGTGATATCATCTTTTTTTATGCCGTATGATTCAATGTAAGGGAGCAGTACCTTGAGCATAAGCCCTGTAGGCGCAGCACGGGTCGAGTCAGATATGATTATACATACATCTTTTTTCCCTTTTAATTTTTCAGAAAGCGGCTCGCATCCGTAAGGATTAGACAGGCTTTCAGCAAGAGCTTTTTCAGGCTCTTTAATTGCTTCTACTTTCCTGCTTTCAATGATTTGAAGCAGGTTTTTTTCAGGAATATCAACATTTAATTTTTCTTTTCCGTAATCAAGTCCGATAATCATGCTATAAGCGCCTTTTCAATTAAAACAAGCAGGATTTATACATAAGAGCAAAAAAATATGTAAAACCTGCTTTATTATTTTAATATTTTACTTAAATTATTATAGTACTGCCCTGTAGAGGTCCTGGTGAGGGGCAGCTATTACTTCATAGTCTACAAGAAATCCTTTTTCCTGGGCATAGGCAATTGCAGCCCTTACAGATTCCCTGACATCTGATAATTGGCCGTTTATTATGCATATATTTTTCCCGCCCAGGGCCCTGGCTATTCTTACCTCCACTATATCTATATCTGTAGCTTTTATTGCAGCATCCGCTGCCCATATAATTGAAGGCGCTGTAAGGGTTTCGATAATGCCTATTGACCTCAGGTCTTTTACTTCTGTTGTTGCGTTTAAACCTGCAAATATCTCAGGATATACATTTGGGATTGCAACAGAATCAACAATAAATGTGTCAGACTCACTCTCAATAACACTTAATGAATTCTTTACAGCACTGACCATTCCGGCAAATATTATATAATATTTGCCGGGGCATATTGTCCTGGCATCAAGTATTTTAACCTGGGAAGCCTTTACTATGGTATCGACAGCACTTATGCCTATTGCTATGCTCCTGAATTCAACAACTCCAATAGATCTTTCCATATTTATCCTGCATTTGTTTATAAGTCAGCTTTTGCTTTTGCAGCTGCTTTGTTTTTGGGCACCTGGCCGCTTCCGGATCTTACCATTTTGCCTGATACCACTTTATCGACTTCAGTATGAGGCCTTGGAATAACATGAATGCTTACGACTTCGCCTATCCTTTTTGCTGCTGCTGCGCCTGCATCCACTGCTGCCTTTACAGCTCCCACATCACCTTTTACAGTCATTGTTACAAGACCGCTTCCGGCATATTCTTTAGAAACAAGCCTGACATTTGCAGCTTTGACCATTGCGTCAGCCGCTTCTATCGCAGATACAAGACCTCTAGTTTCTATTAATCCCATTGCTTCTTCCATCAGTTGTTTTCTCCTTTCAGATATAAAGAAAAATTTATAAATTTATGAAAATCATTTTTTGTTATTTTACAAAATTCATACCGCCGCTTACTACCAGCCTTCTCTCCCTGACAAATACTCTCGGAGATGTAACTCCTTCACCGGTTGCTCCCGCTATTGTCCATGTCGTGCCTCCCCTGTATATTTCTCCCGCAAGAGCCTGCGAAGGGCCGTTGACAATAACATATGTGGTGTTTAAGGTCTGGGCAAATTTGGTAATCCTTTCAATATTATTAGAATGTATTACTGCAGTATGCTTGAAATTATGCTCGACCCTTAAAGCAACATTTACAGCTTCTTCAAAAGTATTTACTGCAACAATTGGCAAAATAGGCATAAGCTGTTCATGCTGGACTATAGGATGGTCCTCTGTTGTTACAAATACTGCAAGTCTTGTAGCCGGATCGACCGATATTCCTGCAGCCTGCAGTATGACCGAACAGTCTTTTCCCATATAGCTTTTAACTATCTCGCCGTCTTTTACAACAATATTTGCAACTTTCTGGGCCTGTTCATTGTTAAGCACAAATGTGTTGCATTTAGAGAAAGCATTTAAAAGCCCGTCAAGCACATTTCTTAAAACTATGCATATTTTTTCCTCATTGCAGAGAATATTATTATCAAAGGATGCGCCGGTAACTATGTCCCCGGCAGCTTTAAGAAGATCGGCTGTATCATCAACGACAACAGGTGGGTTGCCGGGACCTGCCCCCATAACTCTTTTTCCGCTTTTCATAGCAAGCCTGACTATCCCGGGCCCTCCGGTGACAACAATAAGGTCGACATCAGGGCTTTTAAAAACAGTGGCGGCATTTTCAATTTTTGAAGTTCTTGCAGCAGTAATAAGGTTTGGCGGACCGCCTGCAGAAACTATCGCATTATGCACTATTTTAAATATTTCTATTGTACAGTTATGTGCGCTTGGATGAGGCAGATAAACCACTGAATTGCCTGCAGATATCATTGCTATTGTATTATTTATAATAGTTGGCACCGGGTTTGTCATGGGTGTTATTGCTCCAATAACACCAAATGGGGCGCCTTCAATTGTTATTGTCCCGTTTTCATTGGAGTATGTCCTTACCACGAGATCCTCCGGACCAGGTGTAAAAATTGCGCCAACTTCGTTTTTTCTTATTTTATCCTCCACCCTTCCCATTTTTGTCTCTTCAACCGTCATTGCGGCCAAGCGCTCTTTCTGGGCCAGTGAGTCTTTTCTTATAGCGTCCACTATCCTAAACCTTATATCTCTTCCAAGATCCATGAATTTTACCTGAGAATCTTTTGCAGCTCTTATTGCATCCTCTATATTATCAAATAGACCGTCTGCAGAAACTGCAGCAGAAGAAGTTTTTAAGGCGGATGCGCCTGTAGCTGAAAACAAACTGTTTACCACTTCTCTAACAATTTTTTCCACCTGGCTGTTGTCTATAGCCACATCTTACCTCCTGTTTTATTGTTTTGCTGTATTTCAGTAATACATTTTTTTAAGATTTAAAAAAAATCAAATAAAATACCTTTTGCCCTTTAAAAATGCAATTCTAAAAACAGCCAAAATACATATACTCTTAAATAAACTAAATCATAAAAATTAAAAATAATATTTCTTAAACTACGGTTAAATATTTCCCGGTATCAAAAAATATCAGTT
>JAFGMJ010000179.1 GCA_016927635.1 Actinomycetota bacterium | reverse complement strand
TGCGGTTTTTAAGCTTATTTTCAGTAAAATGATATAATATTTTTTTATGAGAATACTTGTAATTGAGGATGAGAAAAGGCTTGCTGATTCAATTAAGAAGGGTCTTGTGCAGGGATCATTTGCAGTGGATATCTGCTATGAAGGCACAGACGGATTTGGCATGGCACAGATACAAAACTATGATGTAATAATTCTTGATCTTATGCTCCCTGGCATGGACGGCATGGAAATCTGCGCAAAACTGAGGAAAGAAAAAAATATATACACTCCCGTGCTGATGCTTACTGCAAAATCGCTGGTAAAGGATAAGGTTGAGGGACTAAACTGCGGCGCAGATGACTATCTCACAAAACCTTTTGCCTTTGAAGAGCTTATTGCGCGAATAAAAGCACTGGCACGAAGGCCAAAAAAATCTCTTGGCATAATTCTTAAGGCAGCAGATCTTAGCCTTGACACAAGCAATTATGAAGTAAAAAGGGCAGGCAGGGTTATTAAGCTTACAAAAACTGAATATACAATTCTTGAGCTGCTTTTAAAAAACAGGGGCATGGTCCTTACAAAAGAACAGATAATAGAAAAAATATGGGATTATGATGCTGATGTACTGCCAAATACTGTTGAGGTATATATAAGGTATTTAAGAAATAAATTGGAAAAACCCTTTAAGGCCTGCAGTCCCTTAATAGAGACTGTAAGGGGCTATGGATACCGCATACCGGGGGAATGATGTTTAAATCCGCAAGATTTAGAATTGCAGTATGGTTTGTAATCGCCATTTTATTTATTAGCCTTTTGTTTAGCTTTGTTTTTTACAGGGCAGTCGCAAGAGATCTTAATTCCCGCTATGCAGACATTGAGATTAAAATTAAAAATAATATAAGAGGTCTTGAAAAAGTCCCCCCTGTACTGAAAACAATGCTTAGAAATGACTTAAGATTTGCAAAACAGAGGGTTATTTTCATATTGCTTCTTGCAAATGGCGGAATATTTCTAATGTCTATTTTTATAGGATATTTTCTTGCCGGAAGGGCGCTTTACCCTATAGAGGAAATGGTATCAGAGCAGGACAGGTTCATATCCGATGCTTCACATGAACTTCGCACGCCGCTTACTGTTATAAAGACTGCCACTGAAGTTGCTTTAAGAGACAGCAGTATGTCTGCCAAAGAGGCCAGAAAAATACTAAAAGATAATCTCAATGACCTTGCAGAACTTGAGATGCTGACAGAAAGGCTGCTGCATCTTTCCCGGTATAATAAAGGTAAAAAGGCACTTAAATTTGAAAAGCTTGATCTGGGGGCGGTTGCAGCAAAAATATTTAAAAAAGTAAAACCTCTTGCAGACACCAAAAACCTTGAGTTTAATCTAAAAACTGAAACGGCATTTATAAATGCTGATAAAATAAGCATTGAAGAAATGATGCTTATTTTAATTGATAATGCAATTAAATACACCGCTGAAAAAGGCATTATATTTTTGGAAGTTTTAAAAGAGGGAAGGCATGCAACATTTAAGGTAACTGATACAGGTCCAGGAATAAGCAGCCATGACCTTCCCTATATATTTGACAGGTTTTATCGTGCAGACAGCTCAAGGGCCAGGCAGGGGGCTAAAGGCTTTGGGCTGGGGCTTTCTGTTGCAGATAAAATTGCAAAACTTCACGGCGGCAATATAAAAGTTGATAGCAGTCCTAAAAAGGGCTCTGTTTTTAAGGTAATCCTTCCGCTGGCAAGGTAAATAAAAAGAAATCCACCCTTTTCTAAACAATTATTATACCTGGTAGAAAAATATAATTTAGAAATGAGTGAATAAGGTGAAAGATTATCATATAAATATTTTTTACAGTGATGAAGATAATTGCTATATTGCTGATATCCCGGATCTTGAGCACTGTTCTGCATGTGGAGAAACTGCTGATGAGGCATTTAAAGAAATCAAAAATGCAAAAAAACTCTGGATTGAATCTGCAAAGGAAATCGGAAAAAAAATTCCTGAACCCAGATATAAACCCGTTTATTACAAAGTTGTTTAATTAGTGCCCTGCGAATTAATTGCCGTAACTGCAAAAATAAAAATAGCAATTGCAGGCTCATTTGATGATTATGCTCAAAAAGACTATATAAACTGTGGCCATTTTTGTTAGGGCATTTGTGGGGTTACATGGTATTTGCCTGTAATAAAATAGAGCCTGGATAGTGCATTTTCATAAAATTTCTTCCAACTTAAGCATTTTTACTTAGGTATAAGTTATTCTTAAATCCAATAATACCTGATCTTTTGCCAATTACAGGTTTGTGATTCAGAAGCCATTCTTATAAGTTATTTTATATTTGGGAAATACAGTAAGTTTTTTAAAGTTTTAAGCTTATTTTCAGTTACCTGTTATATAAATTGCATATTATAAAATATTATTTTTAACAGGAGAGAAGAAAATGAAAACAAAAAAGGTAAAAACCAGGTTAAAATTGATGATAGCGGTAATTTCAGGGATTTCGATATTTCTTATAACGGCAACTGCCTGCAGCGGAACTTTAAATGCCCAGCCTTCTGAAGAAACAGGTATTATGCAGGAAAGCATGATAGAAAAGTTTGCCCAAAGGTTCGGGCTTGATGAAGAAGAAATCTATGAGTTTTTTGAAGAAATAAGGGATGAAAGGAAAGCCCTGGCTGATGAAAGACTAAAGGAAAGGCTTGACGAGCTTGTAGAGGAAGGTCAGATAACAGAGGCGCAAAAAGATGCAATAATTGCAAAGCTTGGAGAGCTAAAAGAGTTCAAGTCCAGCCTGGAGGATATGAAAGTTTCCGAGGCAAGGCAAGCAATAAAAGAGATGAGAGAGGACCTTAAAGACTGGGCTGAAGAAAATGATATAGATTTAAAACCCTTTTTTGCAAATAATGGGCCGGAAGGCAAGAGAGCTAAAATAAATGGGCATTTCAGGTCAATTTTTGGCTGGTAAGCCAGAAATAGATACAATATAAGTTAATACCTTACCTTTTCAAAATACAACATAAGGAGCAGTAATCCTGCAGAAATTACACTGCAGGATTACTGCAAGCCAACCAATATAAAATTATATACAGTTTATTACACTTATCCCTGTTGTTTTTCATTCTTATGAAGAACCGAAAAGTATCTGATAAACTATATAAGACTGTCATAAACATCTTTTCTATGCCTTACACGCAAAATATATGCTGTCTTTATGGAAGGGTCAATTTGATAGGTGATTCTGT
>JAFGMJ010000178.1 GCA_016927635.1 Actinomycetota bacterium | reverse complement strand
TAAAAAAAATGCTTTATTTTATTTTAAGAAGGATATTGCAGGTTATTCCGGTTGTTATCGGTGTTACGCTGATACTTTTTATTCTTATGTATGTGATTCCTGAAGACCCTGCCCAGCTTATCCTGCAGAAAGGCGCCACCCCGGAGGCGCTTGCAAACCTGCGAGCAAAAATGGGCATTGACAAGCCGCTTTATGTACAGTACTGGAGATATATGAAGGGGCTTTTTTCAGGTGACCTTGGAACATCTTACCGTTATGGTCGCTCAGTAAATGATATCCTTGCGGAGCACTATCCTTATTCAATAAGGCTTGCTTTTGCAGCAATAGTAATTGAAATAATCATTGGGGTTTTTGCCGGTATTGTTTCTGCTGTCAAGAAATATACTTTCTGGGATGTTCTTGTAACGATTTCAACTACTATAGCCGTATGTGTGCCTGTATACTGGCTGGGTATGATATTGCAGGTTACGTTTGGGCTGGAGCTTGGGTGGCTGCCAATGTCAGGCTATGGCGACGGAAGCATAAAATACTATATACTGCCGGCAATAACGCTTGCTTCGGTATCGACTGCATATATTGCAAGAATGATGAGAAGCACTATGCTTGAGTCACTTTCAAATGATTATATAACTACTGCCTATGCAAAGGGACTTTCGCAGTTAAAAGTTGTCGGAAAGCACGCGATGAAAAATGCACTTATACCTGTTGTTACATTAATCGGCCTTGACCTTGGCGCACTTATGGGTGGCGCCATTCTTACAGAGACAGTATTTAACTGGCCGGGAGTCGGGAGGACTTTATATCTTGCAGTGCTGCAGAGGGATGCTCCTGTTGTAATCGGGGGAACAATAATACTGGTGAGTATTTTTGTAATAATGAATCTTATTGTAGACATACTATATGCATTGCTTGACCCAAGAATAAGATATGAAAAACAGGAAGCAAGCATATGATTTTTTAAAATAGTGATGATTATTAATAATACCAATGGATGACATAGAAAACCCAAAAAAAGTAAATATAGACAGCAGTGTAGAAGAAGGAGAAGTGAGTATCGGTCTTGCCCAGGATTTCTTTATGGGCAGGAAGTATGCAAAGACTTCTCTTTATAAAGACGCATGGAAAAGATTAAAAAGAAATAAGCTGGCCATGCTGGGCCTGGCAATAGTTATTTTTTTAATCGTATTGGCAATTTTTGCGCCTTTTATAGCGCCTTATGACCCCATTGATAGAGTAAAAGAAGATTCCATGCTTGGCCCCAGCGGCACTTACTGGTTTGGAACAGACGTACTGGGCAGGGATATTTTAAGCAGGGTAATATATGGCAGCCGTATTTCACTTGAAGTAGGTGTTATTGCAGTAGGCATTTCTGTTCTTATAGGACTGGTGCTGGGTGCAATAAGCGGATATTTTGGCGGAGTATCTGATGCTGTAATAATGCGCATTGCTGATATATTCTTTGCATTCCCTTATATTTTAGGAGCCATTGCTATAATGACGGTGCTTGGCCAGGGTATTTTAAATATTTTTATTGCTATAGGGCTTCTTGGCTGGGCATCATTTGCAAGGATTTTCAGGGGCTCTATACTGTCTATAAAAAATAAGGAATATGTCGAGGCGGCCAGGGCGCTTGGTGCAAGTAATTACAGAATTATAACCAGGCATATATTCCCCAATTCATTCGCACCAATAATTGTTTATGCAACTATGAATGTGGGTACAGCAATAATAGTTGAAGCGGCACTCAGTTTCCTTGGCATTGGCGTACAGCCCCCAACGCCTGCCTGGGGCAAAATGCTCTCAGAATCACTTGACTATATTGATATTGCTCCCTGGATGATGGTATTTCCAGGACTGGCGATAATGATAACTGTTTTAGGTTTTGTGCTTCTTGGGGACGGTTTAAGGGACGCATTTGATCCAAAGATGAAGCAGTAAAATAAATGCTCTTATACCGAAAAATGATGATTTTTAAAATAAAACAGAAAAATAATTTTTATATAAAATAAAGCGATTATTGATTTTAAAATATATGGACAGTACAGATAATAATAAGATTCTTGAAGTAAAAAATTTAAAGACATACTTTTACACCGATGGAGGAGTAGTAAAAGCTGTTGATGGAGTTTCATTTGACCTTAAAGTCATGGAAACTCTCGGTATTGTAGGAGAAACAGGTTCAGGCAAAAGCGTAACTGCCCTTTCAATACTACGTCTTATAAAGCAGCCTCCAGGCAAGATAGTTGAGGGAGAGATTTTATTTAACGGAAATAATATTCTGGACATGAATATAAGGGAACTCCAGGATTTCAGGGGAAACCGAATATCGATGATTTTTCAGGACCCGATGACAAGTTTAAACCCTGTTTTTACAGTAGGCAACCAGATTATGGAAGCAATAATCGCTCACAGAAATGTTGATAAGAAAACAGCAAGAATAGAAAGTTATAAGCTTCTTGAAATGGTAGGCATACCGGATTTAAAAAGAAGGTTTACCAGTTATCCTCACGAGTTCAGCGGAGGAATGAGGCAGAGAGTAATGATTGCAATGGCTATTGCCAATAGCCCGGACATTTTGATAGCAGATGAGCCCACTACTGCGCTTGATGTGACAATACAGGCCCAGATACTTGAACTTATGGAGGAACTCAAGGAAAAAACAAATTCATCAATTATTATAATAACCCATGACCTTGGCGTAGTTGCAAAATATGCTGACAGAGTCATGGTAATGTATGCTGGGAAAGCAGTTGAATTTTCTGATGTTGGTACAATATTTTATAAACCATGTCATCCCTACACACTTGGACTGATGGAATCTATCACGCGCCTTGATGAGACAAAACGTGAACAGCTAAAACCAATTGAAGGCACTCCTCCAAGTCTTATAGACTTACCTGAGGGCTGTGTATTCAGGCTGAGATGCAGATATGCTATAGAAAAATGCAGGAAAGAATATCCGCCATTTGTTGAGATAGAAAAGGGCCACTTTGCTGCATGTGTAAGAGCGCAAGAGTTTTTAAGCGGAAGTCTTTCCAGGGTAAAAAAGTAGTGTTTATGCATGAAACATTATATTGATTTATTTTAAATAAAGATAAGGTAAATATCAGATTTATAAAAATCCAGACCCAGTGGCTGGAAAATAAACTTAAATATGACAGATAATAATAAATTACTTGAAGTAAAAAACCTTAAAAAATATTTCAATCTGCGCGGTGGATTTCTTTTCCAGAAATCCCAGGGCACAGTTAAAGCTGTGGATGATATCAGTTTTTTTATAAGAAAGGGCGAAACATTTGGCCTTGTAGGAGAAAGCGGCTGCGGCAAGTCCACAACTTCAAGAGTGATACTTAAATTAACTGCCCCAACATCTGGCCATGCATATTATAAAGGTGAAGATATTTTTAAGATGAATAATCATGAATTGTTTAAAATGCGGCGAGAAATACAAATAATATTCCAGGACCCTTATGCTTCACTTTCTCCAAGGATGACTGTTGGAGACATAATAAGCGAACCTCTTGAGATACACCGCATTAGCGACAAGAAATCAAGGATAAGCAAGGTCAAAGAACTATTAAAAACAGTCGGGCTAAACCCGGAACATATAAACAGGTATCCGCATGAGTTCAGTGGAGGGCAGAGACAGAGAATAGGAATTGCAAGGGCATTAGCTCTTACTCCCAAACTGATTTTGTGCGATGAACCTGTATCAGCGCTTGATGTGTCTGTCCAGGCACAGATTTTAAATCTTATGAATGGTCTCCAGAAAGAGTTTGACCTTACTTATTTATTTATTGCACATGACCTTTCAGTTGTCAAACATGTCAGCAACAGGGTAGCTGTCATGTACCTTGGGAAAATAGTTGAAGTTGCAAATAGCGAAGATTTATATAAATCACCGCTGCATCCTTATACTATGGGCCTTCTCTCTGCAGTTCCAATACCTGACCCGGAGGCTGAAAAGCAGAGAAAAAGGATTATCCTTGAAGGTGATGTGCCAAGTCCTATTGATCCGCCCAGTGGCTGCAGGTTCCATCCGCGTTGTCCAAACGCCCAGGAAATCTGCAGTAAAAGTGAACCTGAATTAAAAAATTATGACTTATCCGGAAATGAGCATTTAGCTGCCTGTTTCTTTGCAGGAAAGCCTATATAGCATTATTTTTTTAAAATAATGCTCTTTTATTTCCAGGCGGAATAAAATCTTACGATTATGAAAAATAAAAAATACAGATTTTTTAAATTTTCTGCTGCATTATTGGTGATTATATCATTCGTTTTTTCTGCAGTATCAGGGATTTTTTTAAGTGCATGCAAATTTGAGCCTCTTGGGCTTACTGTTGAAAGCCAGAAAGAAAGCCAACAGGAAATGACAGAGGCGACAGACGCAGTATCTGGCATTTTTACTGAACAGTATTTCTATGAACTGAAAAGCAAACAGGCAAATAAGAACCCTTTAAACGATATTAATATAAGAAAAGCGATATTTTTTGCTATTGACAGAAAAAGAATAATAGAAGAGCTTTTTGGAAATTATAATGTAGTTTTAAACAGCATATTTAATAATGACAGCAAATATTATTATCCTGCATGGGACATTTATTCCTATAATCCCGGGAAAGCAAAAGAGCTTTTAAAAACTGCAGGATATGATATAAATAATCCTCTTTATCTGACTCTTGGCGCCAGCCAGGATAGTAATTCAAGACAGATAATACAGGATATAGTTAAAGAAAATCTGGAAGCCATTGGAATAAAGGTATGGAATACCGCTAAGGAGTCAAGAGAGTGGTATGTCGAATATGTTAAATCTGGTAATTATGAACTGGGCCTGTGGGCTATTTATACACCGGATTTTAACTCACTTATAAATTATTTCAGTTCAAATAAGATTCCACCGCTTGAATCAGATACAAACAGGAATTGTAATAATTATTACTGGTATGATAATAAAGAATTTGAATCTGCATTAAATGGTCTTTTACCTGGAAATACTGATGTCATTGATATGGATATATCAAACCAGGCACAAAATATTCTTGCAGAAAGTGCATTTATACTGCCGCTTTACAGCAGGGTCTTCTGTATAGCCTATAATAAAAAGATATCAGGCATAGAGCCAAATACAGATACAGGTAGTTTTCTTTCATCTATTGGCACAATCGATATTATTAGCGATGAGAATAATGATGAAGAAGAATCTGAAAAGGGAGATAACCCTAAAAGCCTTGTAACAGGTTTTCAGCAGGAGCCTTATCTTTTAAATCCCCTGGTTGCGGATAATATTTACAGGGACCAGATAATAAACCTTATAGTAAGGGGGTTATGGAAAAAAGACGATTCTGGCGTTTATGAACCTGATCTTGTTGAAAGTGTTGGCACAGGAAACACTGATGATTTTCTTGAAAAGGGTGATGATTTAAAGCTGAGTTTAAAAGCGACAATAAAACTTAAGGATAATATATACTGGCAGGATGGCGATCCAATAACTGCATATGATGTAGTGGCTACAGTTAATGCAATAAAAGAAGATGAATCCCTGTTGTATAAAAGCCTTGATTTTAATAATATAAGCTCTCTTGAAGCCATTGATGACAAAGAATTCAGCCTAACACTTAAACAGTACAGCTCAAACTGGAAAGAATTTTTCAGCATAATATTTCCACAAAAAATGGTTGAGGGAAGGAAATTAAGTGAAATGTTTTCTGAGAATATTTTTGGAAGCGGACCCTATATGCTAAAAGAATGGATTAAAGGCGAACACATAATAGTGGAGTCAAATCCCTATTATGAAGATGAAAAACCTCAAATAGATGCAATAAAATTTATATTTAATTCTGATATAAATAACCTTATAAGTCTTTTAAATGATGGAAGTATAGACATTTTAAATATTCCTGCAGACCTTGAGCTTTTACAGAGCATTGAAGAGGATGAAGAGCTTGGGCTTATTGTAAAACCAGGTAATCTTTGGGAGCATCTGGCTATATGCCTGAAACCAAAGCAGGAACAGGCTACACAATGATGTAAAAAAGCCTGCAAATATAAATCCGTCTTTTATTTTGATTATAAGGCCAACATTTTTATAATATTAATTGACATATATAAGCAATATAAATAGAATATTAATGCAATTCTATCGAAAGGTCGGAATGGCGGAATTGGTAGACGCGCAAGGTTGAGGGCCTTGTGAACGGTATAGTTCATGGGGGTTCAAGTCCCCCTTCCGACACCATTATGGACTTTTTTTGGGACTGTAACAGATTCTGTGTAAACTCCTAATTTATGTAAATAGTCTGGATGAAAGTTTATTCCACCCAGACTTAAATTATACC
>JAFGMJ010000177.1 GCA_016927635.1 Actinomycetota bacterium | reverse complement strand
GCATTGGTGCAGGCCTGCCGCCTGCAATTAACGGGACCAGTATAAGCGCCCAATTTTTAAACGCAGTATATATTGCTTTTGAAAAGACTGATTTTAAAAAGATTGAAAAAGATTTTCTTGACCTTTTATGCAAAGACAATTTTTATGTGCTGAAACAGCAGAAAGCCTGCGGACTGCCTGAGCCGCCAAAAAGGCTAAAGCCCAATATATCTGCAGATATGCCGTTAAAAAAACTTAATTATTTATTTGAACCTTCTGCGCTTAAATCAGGCAGAACCGGCGACTTTGCTGATGGTGCAAACCTTGGGCTTTTCTGTGCAAAAAATTACCAGGATGAGGTGTACCAGGTACTTGAAAAACTTGCAGAAGGCCGGTATTTTGCAGACCAGGCAGAGATTATATATTCGGATGCAGAACCTTACCTTGATATAATCTACAATCTTTGCAGAAAAACCGGCATAAAAGTAACTTTTTCAGACGGCCTTCCGGGTGATAAAAGCGTGGCTGCAAAGGCACTTAAGGGATTTTTATCATGGATAAAAAGTGATTTTTCAGAGGTGCCTTTGCGCAGCCTTTTAAAATATGGATTTATAAAAACAGATTTTAAATCCGGCTCAAAGCTTGCGGCCATTCTCAGGGATATAAAAATCGGCTGGTCAAAAGAGCGCTATAAATATGGTTTTAAAAAAGAAACAGAAGAGCTGGAGCAAAAAATCCAAAAGTACCGCCAGGAGCCTTTAATGGAAACCATTTATAAAGAAAGGCTGCAAGCAGTTGCAGCGCTTGATAAAACCGTATCGGGGCTTTTAAAAATTACCCCCAATATTTATGGAAACACAGTTAATATGCCGGAAATATGCAGCTGCTGTGCAGATTTTTTATCAGGTTTTTTAAAAATTCCAGAAAGCTCAAATACATATGCTTCGGAGATATCATATGCAAATGAGCTTAAAAAAACGCTTGAGACCTTAAAGGCTGCTTCAAAAGGTAAAGTAGACATTGATAAGGCAATACAGAAAATAACAGATCTTTTAATCAGCATTAAATTTAAAAAAGAGGGGCCAAGACCATCGGCCCTTCTTGTATCCGGCATTGGTGGCGGCGGCCTCTCAGGAAGGAAAAACACCTTTATTATAGGTATGGATGACCATAAGTTTTTAGCAGGCCAGTTCCAGGACCCTGTTCTTCTTGATGAAGAGAGAAAGAAAATAAGCCCGGAATTGCCCTTAAGCAAAGAAATGATTAAAAACAGGCTTTATGATTTTGCTTCGATGATTGCAGATACAGCAAACGGCAGCAATAATGTCTTTATGAGTTACTCTGTTTTTGACATGAAAGATGAAAGAGCTTTATTTCCATCCTCGGCGCTCCTGCAGTTTTTCAGGATAAAAGATGAAAAACCGGATGCAGATTACAGCGATTTGCTGGCCAACTTGAAACGGCAGACAGGACAGGGCCGGGGCATTGCCGCAAAAAAAGCTATTGACCAGAGCGCCTGGTGGGCAGATATGCTCCTTTCAGGAGATAAAATAAGGGATGCAAAACAATCTCTTTACAGTATATATCCCTGGCTAAAAGCCGGTAAAACTGCACTTGAGAGCAGGAAACAAAGCCTCCTTACCGTTTATGACGGATGGCTTGGCAATCCCGCCAATCATGCCGGCGGCCTTGAAAGACTTGATCCAAGAAAAAATCATGATTTTGTACTTTCATGTACCTCACTTGAAACATTTGCTGCCAATCCATATGCGTTTTTTCTTGAAAAGGTATTAAAGATCAGAAGGCCTGAAGAAATCAGGCGGGATAATTGCGCCTGGCTTGATGCAAAGACCCGCGGCAGCCTTCTGCATGATGTTTTTGAGATATTTTCAAATGAGCTCAAAAAAGACGCCGCTGCAGGAAGTGGAGTTTTCCAGGATACGGCAGGGCAGAAAAAAATGATATTGAATATACTTGATGCTGTTATTGAAAAATACAAAAAAGAGATACCCTGGCCCGGCCAGTCTGTAATTAATCGTGAAATAAATAATTTGAAAAAAGATGTGGAAGTATTTGTTGAGGAAAATAAAAAACTGGGCATTCCTTACCTGCTTGAGTATCAGTTTGGCTATGAGGGTAAGCCCCCGGTTAAAATAGATATTGGCAGCGGCCATTCTATAAACATTGCAGGAAGGGTGGACAGGGTTGATATATCCAGGGAAAACGGCAATTATTTTTATATCTGGGATTACAAGACAGGAAGCAGTTATGGATATGAAGACGATACATACGTCTGCGGTGGCAGGCAGCTACAGCATGTACTTTATTCGCAGGTTGTAGAAAAACTTTTAAAAATACAAAACCCGCAAAGCAAAGTAATTAAATGCGGTTATGTATTTCCAACCCTTAAGGGAAGAAATGCGGGCAGGGGCTGCATTATAGAGAGAGACCCGCATGATAATAAAAAATGGCAGGAAGCGCTTCAATGCATAATAGACCTTATATCCTGCGGCGTATTTATAATCTCAGAACAGGAAAACCCGTTTTATGCTGATGACGAGGATATTTACGGAACGGCAAAAGATAAAATCAATATGAAGCAGAAAATAAATGAGTCACAGAATACTGTCCTTGAAAAGTATAGAAAGCTTAAAGATTTTAAATAAATTTTATTAATATTTTTTAAAAGACAATGGAAATCAATTTAACTGACCAGCACTCACGTGACAGGATAATATTTGAGCTTGAAACCAATTTCTTTGTTGAGGCGGGAGCCGGCTCAGGAAAGACTTACTGCCTGGTTGAGCGTATGGTTAACCTGATAAAGCAGGGCAGGGCAAAAATTGAAAATATAGCGGCGGTGACTTTTACAAGAAAAGCTGCCGCAGAGCTTAAGGAACGTTTCCAGATAAAGCTTGAAGAAGCAGCCTCAGCTATTGCTGGCAAGGGCGCTGCATCTGGCCAGAAAGAAAATTTAAAAGAGGCAATTTCAAACCTTGAGCAGGTATTTGTCGGCACAATTCATTCTTTCTGTTCAAAGATTTTAAGGGAAAGGCCTGTTGAGGCAGGCATTGACTGTGAATTTGAAGAGATAGAGGAAGAAGAGGATGCCTTATATGCAGATATGGCCTGGGCAGGATTTATTGAGCAAAGCCATGCAGAGGGAAATGGTGAGATATTTGAACTGGTTTCCGCCTACGATATATCGCCCGATGATTTAAAAGAAATATATAAAAGTTTTATACGCTATCCTGATGTGTGCATTGTCACAGAGCATATAGCTGAGCCTGATTTTAAGCCTGCAAAAGAAAAAATCGCTGATTTTCTTGATTATATGAGAAAGGTCATGCCAGTGGAAGTTCCTGCCGGCGGCTGGGATGAACTGCAGAAGGTCCTGCGAAGCGCGCTTTACTTTCTTGATTCCGGTTATTTTTCTGATGACAGGCTTTTTGCAGGGGTCTTAAAAACTCTTTGCCGAAATTCAAAAGTAACCCTTAACAGGTGGCCTGACGGAAATGGCAAATCATATCAGGAGAAATACAACTCTCTGCAGGATGAAGTCATACTTCCTGCAGTAAAAGAGCTTCAAAAATATCTTCACAAACCTCTGGCCGATTTTGCGCAAAAAGGAGCAGCCTATTATCAGAAATGGCGCAGGCAGCATTCGATTCTAAATTTTGAGGACCTGCTGACAATGACAGCAAAGCTTCTAAAAAGAAACAGTGAGGTGAGAAAATACTTTAAAAAAAGATTTTCCCATATACTTGTTGATGAGTTCCAGGACACAGATCCCATACAGGCAGAGATAATGCTTCTTCTTGTATCACCAGATGAAGGTGAGGCTGACTGGAAAAAGCTTAAGCCTGCTCAGGGCTCGCTGTTTCTTGTAGGCGATCCAAAGCAGAGCATTTACAGGTTCAGGAGGGCAGATATAGATATATATAATGCAGTGAAGGGCATATACAGAGCTTCACAGGGTTGTGCAGTAGTAAACCTTGATTCAAATTTCCGCTCGCTTCCTTTTATGGAAGATATTGTTGGAGAGGTTTTTAAAACGGTTTTTCCTGCTGAAGATAACAGGTACCAGGCAAAATATGCTCCTCTTAAAACTGTAAGGACTTCAGAAAAAGGCGGCAGGTTTTTCAGCGGACTTTTTGAAAACAATATCCCCAAAGTCAATAATAATAATCCTGCTGCTGCTGCAGAAATGGATGCCAAAATTATTGCAGGATGGATAGATGATGCGGTGCAATCAGACAGCATTTTGCTTGAAAGGGCAGAAGATGAAAAGAAAGCAGATCTGCCCCCAAATGCCCGGTACTCGGATTTTTTAATACTTTCAAGAAAAAAGGAGAATTTGAGAATATATGCAAGGGAGCTTGAGAAAAGGGGCATACCTTATGATATATCCGGAGGGAAAATATTTAACCAGTCCGAAGAACTTTATGAGATTTTAAAGCTTTTTAAGGCTATTGAGGATGAGCTGGACCCCGTAGCGCTTGTGACGGCACTGAGGGGACTATTCTTTGGAATCAGCGATGACTTCTTGTACAGGTTTTCAATTGCAGGGGGTAAGTTTAATTATTACAGCAAAACTCCCCCCGGTTTTAATATGTTTGAAGACGCTTATGAAAGGCTGAGGCATTACAGGCAGCTAATAATTGAGAACGAACCTGTTGTGGCTGCCGGCCTGATAGTTGAAGAGCTTGGAATAATTCCCCTTTCAATCTCTGAAGAGGAGGGCCTTACAAGAGGCGGAAACATTTATAAAGCGCTCGAGCTTTTAAGAAGCCCAAAAAGAGATGAAATGAATACTTTCTATGAGCTTGTAAAAAATCTTGAAGAACTGCTTAAAGTAAAGGAAGTCCAGTCTTTCAGCCTTATGGCTTCAAGGCAAAACGTGGTCAGGCTGATGAACCTTCATAAGGCCAAAGGTCTTGAAGCTTCCATAGTCATGCTTGCAGATCCCCTGGGCCAGGCAGGCGAATTTGAGCCGCAGGCACATATAAACAGGACCTCAGGAAATAGCTCAAAAGGATATTTTACTGTAATAAGGCAGAAGGGAAATTATGGCCGTGAAACGATAGGCATCCCTCCCCAGTGGGACATAAAGGCTGCAGAAGAGAAGGAATATGAAAGGGCTGAAAGAGACAGGCTTGAGTATGTCGCTGTGACAAGGGCCAAAAATGCGCTTATCGTAAGCACTTACCGGGAAGGTTCAAAAGCAAAAGCCTGGGAAATTTTATATGATATTCTTTCAAAATCTAAAAAACTTGAAGTCATTCCGGCAGGCGGGCAAAAAGAAATGGAAATACTTGAAATAAATGCAGCTCAATGGGAACAAACCATAAAGGCCATAAAAGAAAATTGCGCCATTATTTCTAGCCCCGGATATAGCCTGACAAACGTGACCTCGGAGGCCAAGGAAGGCTATGTGTTTGCTTATTTAGCTGCCGGAGCATCTTCCGGAGGCGCAGAATGGGGCAAAATAGCACATATGACAATAGAAGAGCTTTGCAGGCAGATGTTTTTTAAAAAAATAAACGTATTTTCACACGGACCTTCTTTGCCCCAGCCTGATAAAGAAGCAGAAAACCCGGTAAAGCCAAATCACAGAATTGAAAGCCTAAAAGACAGTATGCGCATTATTGCAGGTAAATGGATAGAGGATGCCGGGCTTGAAAAGCGCTTTACTGTTGCACTTGATACCCTTGTAAATGAATTCTTAAAAAGCGATCTGCTCCAAAGACTTGAAAATGCCCCCCTTAAATATTTTGAGGTCCCATTTGCATATAACCGGGATGGGCAGATAATGCACGGTATCATTGATCTGGTTTTTAAGGAAAACGGCGGCTGGGTAATAGTTGACTACAAGACAGATGATTTTGAAAAGGACCCTGCAAGAAAACTTGCATATATAAAACAGTTACAGATATATAAGGAGTACTGGGAGAAAATAACCGGGGAAAAAGTATCTGAAACTGTCCTGCACAGGTTATAGGCGCGGCTTTGGAGATTTGGGCCGGTTTAATTTTTTATCAAGCCAGGAAAGTACATCATCAAACACTTCCTGTTTGTTAATCTCATTTATTATTTCATGCCTTGCACCCTGGTAAAGCTTGAAGCTTACATCTTTAAGCCCTGCTTTTAAAAATGAGCGGTATACGCCTGACACACCTTTGCCAAAACCTCCGACAGCACAATTTGAACCGGATATTATAAAAAACGGAAGGTTACCGGGCAGTTTTTTTATATTTTCAGCCCTGTTTAACCTCAAAGCAGCCCTGGCAAGGTCCTCATAAAATGCCGCTGAGAAAAGCTGGAAAACATATGGGTCTTCAAGCATCTTGTCCACAGCTTTTTCGTCGCTGCTAACCCAGTCGGCAGATGTCCTGTTGGGCTTAAAATATGAATTATATTTTTCAAAAAGCAGTTTTTTATGTATTGGGCTCTTTGCAGCCGGGCCTCTTTTTTTAATGACAGGTTTTGCAAGGGCTATTCCAGCATATCCGAGTATGCCCGGGTTTCCTGATATTCCTGAAAGTATGGCTCCTTTTATATTTTCCGGATACTTTAAAATATAATCAAGCGCAAGCATTGACCCTGCGCTGTGTCCAAATAAGAACACATCTGCACCAGGATTTTCTTTATCTATTATGCCGTTAAGCATCTTAAGGTCATCCACTACGGTAAACCAGCCGTTTTTATCGGCAAAATGGCCAAGCATTTCCATATTTTTTGCAGTTTTTCCATGGCCCCTCTGGTCAGCCGCATAAACTGTAAAACCATTTCCTGCCAGAAATTCAGCAAACTCCTCATACCTTCCCGCATGTT
>JAFGMJ010000176.1 GCA_016927635.1 Actinomycetota bacterium | reverse complement strand
CCTTTTAAATTTAATTCAAATAATTTAGAAATTATCTTAATTATATGTATAATATCTCATGTTTAAGGATAAAAAAAATTTCAGCAGGTAGAAAATGAAAAAAAATATTTTAATAACTCTTGTCTCATTTGTCATTGCTCTTATGGTATTTGCGGGAGGTTTTGTGCTGGGCATTAATATAAATGGCACCAGGGGCCAGATTGGTGATTTTATAAACTTTTTTAACGGCAGCGCCGGCAGCCCTGACAGTGTTTCCGGCATAGAAAATTTAAACAACTCGGCCTTAAGATCCATAGAACAGACAATAAATTATATAAAGGCAAATGCCATAAATGAAAAATCTGAAAAAGAGCTGGCAGATGCTGCAATAGAAGGGATACTGTCAAGCCTTGACGACAGGTATGCGGATTATTTTCCTGCCCAGGAATATGCAAGGATAATAGAGTCCTACAGCGGAACGACTAGCGGAATAGGAGTGGTTGTCACTGCTGATGAGGAAGGCAGGATACTGATAATAAATGTAATTGAAGGTACGCCTGCTTATGAAAAAGGGCTTATGGCAGGAGATATAATATCTGGCGTGGAAGGTGTGGATATAAAAGATATGAGCCTTGAACAGGTTGTATCACTTATAAAGGGAGAAGAAGGCACCGATGTGAATATAACTATTTTCAGGCCTTCCGAGAATAAAAGATTTGATTATAAAATAACAAGACAAAGATTTTATGTTCCCAATTTTTATACAGATATAATAGAGGAAAATATACTATATGTGCAGTATTCCGATTTCCAGGAAAACGGGGCAAAAAAGCTTGATGAAAAGATAAAGACGGTTATCAAAAATAATGGCAGCAAAACTGTCCGGGGTATAATCCTGGATTTGAGGAATAATCTCGGCGGCACACTTGATGATGCTGTACAGTTCTGCGATCTTTTCCTGGATTCCGGCGTTATTGTAAGTGTGAAGGGCAGGACAAATAATAGTGAAAAATATGAAGAGTTTAAGGCGGGCAGCGGCGGTTATACGGACATGCCTGTTGTCGTCCTCATTAACGGTTATTCAGCAAGCGCAGCAGAACTTGCTGCCGGTGCTCTAAAAGATTTGGGAAGAGCATTGCTAATTGGTGAAAAAAGTTTTGGAAAGGGCACAGTGCAGATTTTAAATGAGCTTGCTGACGGAAGTGGAATTAAATACACGACTGCAAAGTATTATCTTCCATCCGGCGTTACCATTGACGGTACAGGAATAGAACCGGATATAAAGGTTGAACTCACCGCAGAGGATGAACGGGATATACAGCTTGACAGGGCAATTGAAGAATTAAAAAAAATGACAGAAAAGTAAAAAATTTTTAAACGGTATAATTATGAACAGTAACAGCAAAGACGCAGCCAAAACTCTTATTGCCCAGAATAAAAAAGCTTTTAAGGATTTTTTTATTCTTGACAGGTATGAAGCTGGCATTGTTCTTGAAGGCTGTGAGGTCAAATCTGTAAGAGAAAGAAAAATCAATTTAAAAGACAGCTATGCAAGGATTAAAAACAGCGAGATATTTGTGCATAATATTCATATTTCCCCTTATATAAACAGCAGGACAGAAGAAATAAAGCCTGCAAGAGTCAGAAAGCTTCTTCTGCACAGGCGGGAAATCAATAAAATTGAAAATAAGCTGAAAGATAAAAGTTTAACGCTTGTCCCTTTAAGCATATACATAACAGGCTCAATGGTAAAAGTTGAGCTTGCGCTTGCAAAAGGCAAACTCAAAAGTGATAAAAGAAGAGATATTGAAAAAAAAGAATCAGAGCTTGAGGTAAGGCGGGCGCTTAAAAACAGGGGCAAAAAAAGTTTTTAAATAATGAAAGGAGATTTAATAATGGGTAAAAAGCTGACAATAAGTGATTTTTATGAAATGAAAAAACAGGGCAGAAAAATCACATGGATTACTGCATACGATTACCCTATTGCCAGCCTTTCACAGCAGGCGGGCATTGACATGATACTGGTGGGTGATTCGCTGGGAATGGTCGTATACGGTTATGACGGAACCGTACCTGTTACAATGGATGAGTGCATAATTCACTGCAGGGCAGTAAGAAGAGGCGCCCCCGAAGTTTTTGTTGTTGGCGATATGCCTTTTGGCAGCTATCATTGTAGTGATGAGCAGGCAGTTTCAAATGCAGTAAGATTTGTAAAAGAAGCTGGCATGGATGCAATAAAGCTTGAAGGAGGAACAAGAGTTGCCTCAAAAATAAGCGCCATTGCTGATGCAGGCATATTAGTTATAGGCCACGTTGGATTAACGCCCCAGTCTTCTGCCGCTCTTGGGGGCTTTAAGGCGCAGGGAAGGACTGCTGAATCTGCTGAAGCAGTAATAGAGGATTCAATTGCGGTTGAAAAAGCCGGAGCGAGGATGCTGCTTGTCGAGGCCGTGCCTCCGGAGCTTGCGAAAGCCTTAAGGGACATAGTGAAAATCCCGGTACTTGGAATAGGCGCCGGTGCAGATATAGACGGACAGGTAATGATATGCGGTGACATACTGGGTTATTTCCAGGCATTTACGCCGAAATTTGTCAAAAAATATGCGGATGTGGCAGGCGTTATTATAAACGCCATAAAAGAATATATTGATGATGTGCAAAAATCAAAATTTCCTGCACCGCAGCACACTTATTCCATAATGCCTGAGGAAAAAGACAAATTTGATAAAATGCTGAAAAAATATATCAAATAAAAAACTGCCATTTTTATTTATTATTTTTTATGGACGGATTTAAAGAATTAAAAACGATAAAAAAACAGACAGACACTTTCCTGAGCAGCTATGGGATGAATTATGCTGATATAAACCAGCGGCGATACATAGATTTTTTTCTAAATGAAATGGCCTCAGGCCTTGCCGGCAAAGCCCCGTCCTCACTTAAGATGCTTCCCACCTTCATCCATTACAGTGGTAGCATTGACACCAAAAAACAGGTCATAGTTCTTGATGCCGGCGGCACCAACTTGAGGTCCGCTGTGGTAAGTTTTAACAAAGATTTTAAACCCTGCATAAGAAATCTGTCTGCAGCAGATATGCCGGGCGCCAAAGAAGAGGTCAGCAAAGAGGAATTCTTTGATGTAATTGCAGAAAATATCAGCAGCATACTCCACTTCAGCAACAGCATAGGGTTTGTATTTTCTTACCCAATAGAGATATTTCCTGATAAGGACGGAAAGCTTATAAGATTCACAAAAGAAATAAAGGCAGCCCAGGTAGAGGGTGAATTCATAGGCAGAAATCTTATAAGCGCCATTGAAAGGAAAAACCATAAAAGCGGCCATAAAATAGTGCTTTTAAACGATACTGTAGCTACCCTGCTTTCAGGTATTGCCGCTTATCAGCAAAGGCTTTATGACAGCTATGCAGGCCTTGTGCTTGGCACAGGCATGAATGTATGCTATATGGAAAAAAACTCAAATATACTAAAAATTAAATCTTATGAAAAAGACCATGCTGACAAACTCCAGCTTATAAATGTGGAAGCAGGCAATTTTTCAAAGGGCCCTGCAGGTGAAGTGGACAAAATATTTGACAAAAAAACTTTAAACCCCGGTACCGGGACTTTTGAAAAAATGTTTTCAGGCGCATATATGGGAAGCCTTGCAACTGAGCTGCTTAAAACTGCAGCAAAGCAGAAACTTTTTTCCCGGGCTGCATGCAGACTTATTAAGGACATGAAAACGCTTTTCTCAAAAGATATAGATATTTATCTTAACTATCCTCCGCTGCAGGGCTCGATGGCTGCTTATATAAAAAAAATAGATGAAAATGACAGGATTAAGATATATTTTTTATTTGATAACTTAATCGAAAGAGCGGCGATTCTAACAAGCATTGTGCTTTCCGCACTGATAATAAAGACTGGTAAGGGCTATAATCCATGCAGTCCCGTATGCATAGTTGCAGAGGGGAGCAGTTTTTACAAAATGAATAATTTTAAATCAAGAGTGGAGCATTATTTAAGACTAGCCATAGGAAAAGATCGCATAAAAGTCAAAGGCATGCCCGAGAGATTTTATGAGATAAACAGGGTAGAAAATGCTGTAATTCTGGGGGCCGCGATTGCTGCAAATATTATTTGATTGTGCCGATTGTGCCTCATAGTCTTTATAATATTTAAAAAATTATAAAATGTAGCGGCTGTCAAGTATTTTGACGATAAAAAGGCAATTTTATTTTATCTGCTATTACTGGCAGGTTTTTTGACTTGAATAAAAAAAGTGATAAAATAAAAAACTCTAAAAGAATAAAAGGTTAATATAAAGCTTTTATAATCAGTAAAAGGTATTTTATGCCTGAAAACAATTCAATAATTCTTAACAGAAACGTCACGCTCTCATTCCAAAAACCAGTAAAAAAAGAAGATTTTGTAAAGAAGATAAAAGAATTTGCCTCTAATGTAGTTTCTTTTCTCAAAAACAGCGGTGCTTATCAGCTTGGCCATATAAAATTTATAAGCACGACAAATGGAGAAGACTATCTTCAACTCAGTATCCTTGATATTGACCAGCTTCCCAGGGTAGATGGCATACTAAGAAAGACCTTTGAAAAAATAAAGCTCACTTTGAATGTAATAGTTTTTGGGGATGCAAAGGAAGAAATAGACTGCAAGCTTTCTGAAGAGATAAGCATTCTTGAGACTTATTTTAAGTGATAAACTGTTAAAAAATATTTCACCTGCATGCAAAATCAGGTGTTATATTTTTTAAAGCTATAAAGGCTGTAATATCAGTGTAGTCTATTGCCAGCACATCAAGCGGGTCGAGATAGGTACCCTGGTATATTACTCCAAAATGCAGATGGACAGTGTCGCTTGACGGGTCATCAAAAACTCCCAGGGTTGCTATTTTCTGGCCCTGTTTTACATATGTGCCAGGCTGGACAAATACATTCTTTAAGTTAAGATACGTTGTCCTTATTTTTTCATTATGCTCTATTACAACTGTGCGGCCTCCAACAGGTGATATTCCGCAGTAACTTACCACCCCGTTGCCAGAAGCATAAACTGCGGCATTTTCTTTTCCTTCAATATCTATTCCTGTGTGCTTTCTTGTGCTGTCTTTTTCCATGTCATAATATTTTTGGCGAAACAAAACCAGAACCTGCCCTTCAAGCGGCATAATAAAAGGACATTTTCCATTATCGCCCCCAAGGCTATTATCAGCGAAAACGCATGCGGGGACAAGGGAAAAAAAGATTGCCACAAATATTATAAATATAATGTATTTATATTTATGCATAATTATATAATTACATAAATATTTAAATATTTCAACCCTGGTTTTTAAAAATAAATGTTAAGAAATTCTTTATCTTATAAAAGCTGCAAAACCTGCCTGCCTGTTCTTGCATTATCTGAATTATCAAATATAATCTTTTACAGGCTGCATTATAAATTTTTGTAAAAACTGTATTTAAATAATTAATTTAATCAAGGAGTATATATAAGGAGGCAAGTTGAAGACAATTCTTTGTTTTGGAGATTCAAATACACATGGCGCAAAAGCGATAGATTTTGACCTCATAGGTTGTCCCTTTACAGCTTCTGACTACCGTTTTGATAAAGAGACAAGGTGGACCGGCGTTTTACAGAAAGTGCTGGGGAAAGAATATGAAGTTATAGAAGAAGGTTTAAACGGCAGGACAACAGTTTGGGACGACCCGGTTGAAGGTATACATAAAAATGGAGCCAGATATCTCCCGGCCTGCCTGGAATCGCATGCGCCTATAGATGTCGTAGTTATAATGCTTGGAACGAATGATTTAAAGCCCAAGTTTTCCGTGGAAGCCTTTGACATAGCAATGAGCATCGGGGTGCTAATAAATATTGTTAAAAAAAGCGGCTGCGGACCAGGGGGCAGCAGCCCTGAAATACTTGTCATATGCCCTCCGCCGCTTGGTAAACTGAGTTATCTTGAGCCATTGTTTGGTGAAGCTGGAGCCAGGAAATCAAAAGAACTGTCAGTAAACTTAAAAAAGGTGGCAGAGCTGTATAAATGCGGCTTCCTTGATGCGGGGAAAATTATAATGCCAAGCGATAAAGACGGTGTTCACTACGATGCTCCAGAGTTAAAAAAACTTGGAAATGAAGTGGCAAAAAAAGTAAAGGAAATGACAGCTTAAAAGGATATTTTATTTTAATAAACGCTTGATTTTTTTTCCTGCGTGTATAAAATAATAACACCAATCACTTATGCCTTTAAAACAGGCGGGAAATGATTGTTTTTAAGATAATAAATTAAAACTGAATATTTATAAAGACACAATGGTGTGTTTTTAAAAAGGCAAAGAAGCCTCTATATGACACTGTAATCATATGGGGGTTTTTTTATTTTTCATGAGGTTTTTATTTGCCGGCAGTATTTAAATAAAAAATATGAAAAGGAGAGCAAATGTCATATTGTCAAAATGTGCTGGAATATGTAATCAGGAGAAATCCGCATGAGCCAGAATTTCTCCAGGCAGTCACGGAAGTGTTGAGTTCCCTGGAATATGTAACAAGTGTACATACTGAATATGAGAATATTGGTATTTTAGAAAGATTTGTTGAGCCAGAAAGACAGATAATTTTCAGGGTGCCCTGGATGTCCGATAACGGAAATGTAAATGTGAACAGGGGCTTCAGAGTACAGTTTAATAGCGCCATAGGGCCATATAAAGGCGGGCTCAGGTTTCACCCTTCAGTTAATGTAGGTATAATGAAGTTTCTTGCCTTTGAGCAGATATTGAAGAATTCGCTTACCGGCCTATCCATAGGGGGAGGCAAGGGCGGAAGCGATTTTGACCCAAAGGGAAAATCAGATAATGAGGTTATGAGATTCTGCCAGAGCTTTATGACGGAGCTGTACAGGCATGTTGGAGGAGACATGGATGTGCCCGCAGGGGATATTGGCGTTGGCGCCCGGGAAATAGGGTTTCTATACGGACAGTATAAAAGGATAAGAAATGTATATGAGGGCGTTCTTACAGGTAAAGGAATTGCATATGGAGGAAGTCTCGGCAGAACCGAAGCTACAGGTTACGGGCTTGTTTATTTCCTTGAAGAGATGCTCAAGGAAAGAAACACGGATGTCAAAGGTAAAAAAGTTGTTATCTCTGGTTCAGGGAATGTAGCGATATATGCTGCTAAAAAAATATACGAGCTTGGCGGTACTGTAGTGGCTATGAGTGATTCAAACGGTTATATCTTCAATAAAAACGGTGTGGACCTGGACAGCTTACAGGTCGGCAAAGAAATTGAAAGAAAAAGAATAAGCCAGTGTTTTGCAGGTGGCAGCGGAACTGATTATATAGAAAACTGCAATGATATATGGAGCGTCAAATGCGATATAGCCCTTCCCAGCGCAACTGAAAATGAGATAGACGGAAAATCCGCAGAAATGCTGGCCGGTAACGGCTGCATTGCAGTGGCTGAAGGTGCAAATATGCCCTGCACTCCTGAAGCAGTAAAAATATTTATGGAAAACAATGTGATTTTCGGGCCCGCAAAAGCGGCCAATGCGGGTGGAGTTGCAACCTCTGCCCTTGAGATGCAGCAGAATTCTATGAGGACATCCTGGACTTTTGAAGAGGTGGATGCACGGCTTAAACAAATCATGCAGAATATTTATAAAAAATCCAGTGAAGCAGCTAAAAAATACGGTTGCGCCGGCAATCTTCTTGCAGGGGCAGATATTGCAGGATTTCTGAAAGTGGCGGATGCAATGATAGCCCAGGGCATTGTTTAAAGATAAAGCATTCACTATTAAAATTTTTTGTACTATATAAAAATAGCCCCGCTTAATGCAGGGCTAATATATTTAATCATTTTACCGTCGATATCTCCTCCCAGAAATCCGTGTAAATAGCTATGGTCTCCTCAGTAAAGTTTGGCTGCCAGATAAGCTTTTCGAGCTCTTTATCTGTAAAACTGTAAAGATTTTTGTCAATGCCTTCAGCAGCTTCAAAGGCTCCCTGAACTGTTGTGGCATAACCTGAATCCACTGTCAGCATTGCGGCTATTTCCGGCCGGAGCATAAAATCTATAAACATATGGGCACCTTCAGCATTTCCGGAAGAGGAGGGTATCATGAAAGTATCAGTCCATCCGAGCCCACCCGTTGACGGCAGTATATAAATGAATTTGGAATCGGCCTGCATCAGTTTCCTTCCTCCTCCATCCCATATATGGCTTACCCAGACTTCGCCGTTATTTAACAGGTCAAGGATTTCTGCTCCGCTGTCCCAGAATTTAAGTACATTTGCTTTCAGATCAAGTACCTTTGCTCTTGCTTTTTCAAGAGTGGCTGACGTATCTGTCAGAAGCCCCTCACGTGAAATACCCAATACATCAAGCGTTAGCATAAGCGATTCAGGAGCATTTTTTGCTGAGACCCTTCCTTTAAGCCCGGTATCAAAAAGTATTTCCCAGCCTATTCCTTCCAGGGAATTCGTATATTTTTCAGTATTTACAACGAGTCCGCTTGTGCCGAATACATAAGGTATTACATAAGTTTGCCCCGAACCGATATTTTCTCCATCCCATTTTGCCCAGGGCTGGCCCTTAAGCGCAGGAATGACTTTTTCATAATTAGGTATCTTTTCCAAGTCAAGTGGCTGCGCCAGGCCTTCTTCATAAAACCTGTTGACCTGGTTCTGGGTGGGCATTATTATATCGGCACTGCCTCCTCCTTTTAAAAGGGTGAGCATCATCGCATTATCGGTTGCATATGTAATATTTAATTTTATGCCTGTTTCTTTTTCAAAAATATCTGCAGCTGCCTGGGGCAGATAACCTTCCCAAACGTAAACTGAAAGTTCTTCTGGCACATTTTTTTTACATCCGGCAGAACCCGTCATCACAAGCGAAACGGACAGCATAATGCACAAAACAATTAAAAAAAATGACAGATGTCTTACAGTGTTTTTTATCATTT
>JAFGMJ010000175.1 GCA_016927635.1 Actinomycetota bacterium | reverse complement strand
GATATTTTTTATTTATATCAATTAATGTTTGAATTTAAAAAATAAAGGCGTGCCTGTAAAACCGAATTTATCCCTAATATTATTTTCAATAAATCTTTTAATGTTTGTCTTTTTATTAACATCCATGTTTGAAAAAATCAAAAATCCGGGCGGAGATATTTTTATCTGTCTTATAAATTTAATCCTGAACTTTTTGCCTTTTACATATACTGCACTTTCATTTTCAATTTCTTTAAAAAGTGCCATCAGTTTATTTTCGGATATCTTTTTTAGCCTTTCTTCAAGAAGGTATTCTATCATTTCAAAAAGTTCATTAAAATGCACATCCTTTAATGCGCTTATTTTCAAAAAAGGAACAAAATCTATATATTCAAGCATATTATTGAAATAATCTACAAGACTTTCTATTTTTTCGTTATCTACAGCATCCGTTTTGTTAAAAACAATGCATACGCTTGCGCCTTTCTCGAGGCAAAGCCTTACTATCTTCTGGTCCTGGTTTGTTATTTCCTTTGTTGCATCAATGAGAATAAGGCATATTTCAGATTTTTCAACTGTTTTTAAAGTCCTTATTTTACTGTAAAACTCAAGGTCCTGTTCCTTTACTTTATCCCTTTTTAAACCGGCAGTATCTATAAACCTGTACTGTCTTTCATTTATGGTGACAATACTGTCTATGCTGTCACGTGTTGTGCCTTCTGCTTCATCCACAATTACTCTTTCTTCTTTTAATATTTTATTGAAAAGAGTTGATTTGCCGCTGTTTGGCTGTCCAAGTATTGCAATTCCTGCAATACCTTCATTATTTTCTTCCATTTCATGCCCCGATTTTTCTGCTGCGCCTCCTTCAATATTATTAATCGCTGTTTCTTCAATTCCTGATTTTCTGTATTTATATAAATCAAGCTGCCTGATTTTAAAAATAATTTCATCCAGCAGTTCTGTTATATTAAGTCCATGAATAGCAGATACCATCACAGGATAACCGAATCCAAGCTTAAGATATTCCTCAGTATAATACTCGCTTTTTTGACTGTCCCATTTATTTCCTACAAAAATCAGGGGCTTTCCTGATTTGCGAAGTATATCAGCTATTTCTTCATCCAGCGGAGAAATAGGAGATTTTAAATCCACAAGGAAAATTATAATATCAGATTCCCTTATTGCAGCTTCAGACTGGCGCCATATTTGCTTTGACAGTTTTTCCTCACTTTCCAGATCTATGCCGCCGGTATCAAGCATGTTAAAATACATACCGTTCCAGTCAGTTTTATAATATTTCCTGTCACGAGTTATCATTGGCTCTTCGTGTACAATAGCTTCATTATCGCTGCAGAGCCTGTTTATTAATGAGGATTTACCTGCATTTGGTTTGCCGATTATTGCAATTTTGGGTAATTTTTTCATATTAAATATAAGTTATTTTTATATTGATAATCATTATATCATGCTTATTTATCTCTGCAGGTATTGTTATAATCTATATCACTTTAGATTAAAGTATTTTCTTCAATATTTTTAACCTGACAGCAGTTTCCTTGCAAGCTCTTTTCCTTCTTCCGGGCATATAATTATATTATCTTTTTTCCTGCCTGAAAAATCCTTAATGCCGAAATTGTCAATAGTTATTCCTTCACTATTAAAAATACATTCAGGTATCAGTATTTTTTCATATGCGTCCATATCTGTTGATTTCAAGCTTTCAATTATATCACTTCCTGCAAGCAATCCAGTAACTTTTACATTACCTCCTAAAAAATTGTTTTTAACAGGCAATATTTTTATTTTTTTATATATGCCAGATTTATTTTCAGCTTCAGGTATTAACCCTTCGACAATACTGAATGCTTTCGCAAAAACTTCTTTACCATATTCGGAGGTTACAATTAGAATATCTGTTTTTAGCATTTTTTTAATATTTTTATCGTTGGCATATTTTTTAAACGATCTTTCAAATTCATTCAAAAAATCAATAGTTTTGCCTATGCCGTTTTTTATCTGAAGGAATCTTCCATAACTTCTGTATCCGGGCAATTCTTTTTTTGCCATTATGTAAAATTCATCAGATAAATAGATTATCTGGGATTTTTTGTTTTTTATATTTATTCTTTTATAGCCATTTATAAATTCAATCAAACTGCTGCTGAGCGCAGAATCAAAAGATTTCAGCAGGCTGCATTTATTATATTTTGTTATTCCAACCGGCACTATGCCTACTGACAGCACACTATTAAAGATGCTGGTTAAAATATCAAGTGTGTTTACAAGATCGCTGCCATCATTTATTCCAGGGCATAAAACTATCTGTATATTTGTCCTTACTGCATTTCTGTCCAAAAATTTAAAGATCTTGACAGCTTCATAGTTTTTTTTATTTCCAAATAAAATATTCCTGACCTTTTTATCAAAGCTGTGCAGAGATATTTGCAGTGGTTCTATCTTATATTTTACTATATTATCAATCTCTTTTTTATTGAGATTTGTAAGTGTAATAAAATTGCCATGAGTAAAAGATTCTATAAAGTCATCGTCTTTTATGTAAAGTGATTGCCTTAACCCCTCTGGAAGCTGTTTAATAAAACAAAAAATACAATTATTTTTACATGCTTTCAATTTACTCAATGTCAGGAAAAATAAAATCTTCTATGTAATGCTTTACTGCATTAATATCACTGTCAGGCGTTGACGCCCCTCCGCTTATTCCAACTGTTGTATTTTTATCATCAAACCATTCAGGTTTGATTTCCGTATAATTCTCAATATGATAAGTGCGTGTATTTAATTCTTTTGCTATTTTTGCCAGATGTGAAGTATTGGCGCTGTTTTTACCTCCAACGATTAGCATGACATCTACTTTTTTTGCAAGCTCTCCTGTTATATGCTGCCTGTCTTCTGTGACTTCACATATTGTGTTTTCAATAAGTATTTCTTTTGCTTTATCCAGAAGTCCTGCAACTATTGATTTTGCGTTTGATTTCATCTGGGTTGTCTGCATTATTACACCTATTTTTTTATGTTTTTTTATTTTTGCCAGCTCTTCAGGTTTTTCAATTACCGTAAGGTTATTTTTATCCGCATGCTCAATTACGCTTATAACTTCGGGGTGTTTTTGATTGCCTATTATGACCAAATGATAACCTTTGCGTGAAAGCATTTTTGCTTTTGACTGCGCCCTTTTTACAAAGGGGCAAACCGTATCGATTATAATAACGCCCTTTGATTCGATTCTCTTTAATAAATCCGGAGACATGCCATGCGAGCGCACTATAAATATACTGCCAGGTTCGATATTATCTTCGCCTTCCGCAATTATGAGGCCTTTGTCGCAAAGGGTTTTTATAACGCCTTTATTATGTATTATCTGGCCTATTGAAAATATTTTTTTATTTTTATATTTTTTAAGAGTTTTTTCAGTAAGATCAAGCGCCCTCTTCACTCCAAAACAATAACCGCAAGTTTTAGCTACTATAGCCTTCAAATTTTCTCCATTAAGATTTTATTTGATTTGTTCATAAAGCAATTTAATCCGTTCCATAGCAATCTTCATAATCATTTCTGTTGCATCATTATGACTGTACTTATTTATTATTTCACTTGTATTGATGACATCACCAAAAATCAGCCTTAATTTTGGAAAAAAGAATCTTTTATGGGGCTTCTGTACTATCATATTGGTGCCTGAAATTGCAACCGGCAATATACTGCTTTTCCCCATAACAGAAATGAGCCCTACACCTTTTTGGGCGTCTCTTAGCACTCCATCAGTGGAACGTGACCCTTCAGGGAAAATACCGACTACCTCATCATCAGAAAGTATCTGGAGGGAATATCTTATTGTCTGCCTGTCAAATTTTTTCCTGTTTACAGGAAATGTATTGAAATACTTAAAAAAAGATTTAAGCAGCCAGCCCGTAAATACTTCTATTTTTGCCATAAAGAAAATAACTCTTGGAAAATAAGCCGATATAATAACAGGGTCAGCATAACTTATATGATTTGAGCACAGTATAAGTCTTCCTCTTAAGGGTATTTTATCAGTTCCCATTACTTCAAGCCTGAAAAAAATTTTAAAAAAGACTCTTAATACAAATTTTATTGTGCCAAGAATACAATGAAAAATTTTTGGCCTTTTAGTTTTCAGTTTGTACTCTTTCATGATATAAGTTTTTTATTTTGTTAAATATTTCTTCAATGGAT
>JAFGMJ010000174.1 GCA_016927635.1 Actinomycetota bacterium | reverse complement strand
GGTGCCTTCACTGGAAACCATGCATGCGCCAATAGGATTGCCTGGCGTGCATGCTTTGGCAAAATACATGCATTCAGACGGTTTTTTTATGCCTTTAAGCACATTTCCGCAGTCGCAGCCTTCAGGTTCTGAGGATATTATATTTCCAACAGGAAATGCGGATTTTGCATCAAATGACCTGTAGTGGTCTTTTAAAACAAGACCGCTTCCGGCAATATTTCCTAACCCACGCCATTCTGAGTCAGCAGGTTCAAAAACCTCATAAATATATTTTTGCGCAACAGGGTTGCCTTCGGGTTTAACTACTGATTTATAAATTATATCCACTTTAAAATCACACTTCTTTATCTGTTTTAAAATTGAAATTATGGACATAAGTATATTTTCAGGTTCAAAACCTGCAATTGCGCAGGGTATTCTGTGTTTTAAAGGTATATCCTTATAATATTTGCTTCCTATTATAGCTGATACATGGCCAGGGAGCAGAAAACCGCCAATATTTATATCCCTGTCATTTAAAAGTGCATCAAGCGCAGCAGGAACAGTTTTATGGGTTGAATATATGAAAAAATTATCAATGCTTTTTGCAAAAGCCTTTTTTATAAGCACAGCCGTGAGGGGCACAGTTGTCTCAAATCCGATAGCTATGAAAATTATTTTTTTGCTGTTGTTATCAAGCGCATAATCAATTACATCTGAAGGACTGTAGCACACTTTTATTTCAGCTCCCTTTGACTTCTCTATCTGCAGCGTAGAATATGTGCCAGGCACCCTCATGAGGTCTCCAAATGTGAAAACTGAGACATCATAATTTTTAATTATTTCAATTATTCTGTCTATTTCGCTTATTGGCGTTACACAAACAGGACAGCCGGGACCGCTTATAAGATCTATATTTTCTGGGAGAAGCTGCCTTAAACCGTTTTTGGCTATTGACATTGTATGAGTCCCGCATACTTCCATGATTTTTAAGGTTTTGTATTTTCCTTCTTTTAAAAGTCCGTCATTTATATATCTTATTTCTTCAGATAATTTTTTTGCCTGGCTTTTCATGATAATAAAAACACGCTCTCCCGCTTATGGGGATATACTATAAAAAAGATTAAAAAATCTTTATGATAAAAAAGATAAATGTAAGGGAAATTAGCTGCAATTACTGTATATCTTCATTTTCACCCAGGTCAATGAAATCGCTGCCCTGTTCATCAGCTATTTCATCCATTGCCTCAAAATAATCTTTCCAGTAATCTTCAGTAATCAGGGCTTCATTTTTATCAATTACCTGAATAGCAAAACCCGCGTGGACAATTACGTAATCTCCGACCACTGCATAAGGCACAAGCGATATATCAATCTTTTTTACAACCCCAAGACTTTCTATTTCGGCTACATTCCTGTTTATTTTTTTTATAACTGCCGGTATAGCAAGACACATATTTATTTCCCCTTAATCTGGAATATAATTTTAATTAAAAAAATTGTATAATATTTTTCAATTATTTAAAAACATATCATTTTAACAGTTTTTCTTATTTAAATTAAGAATATTTCTAACATTTATAATTTATCTTTAATAGCAGCATTTGTATTATTAAGCAGCTCAATTGCTGCAATATAAGCCTGGCCAAGTGAAATACCCCCGTCATTTACCGGGACTTTAAAATTTGAATATACACCAAATCCATTAAAACTGAGTTTTTTTTGTATATTTTCAATTAAAATACTGTTCTGGAATACGCCTCCGGTAAGTATAATAGCTGATATGCCTGTTTTTTTTCTAATATCAGAAGATATGGAAAAAATCATATTGGCAAGGGTATTGTGAAACCTGGAAGATATTATGGAGCTGTGAACTTTTTTTTCAATATCTTTCAGAACCTGCATGAATATATAAAAGTCATCTATTTCGAATAATAAATCTGGGCTGTTTTCTTTTGGATAGCCTGCTTTACTCGATAATTTAAAATCATAAAAACTTTCTATTTTTTCATCAGATATATTCTCAAGATGTACTGCTGCCTCTCCTTCATAACTTGATATATGGGTAAGATTTAATACTGAGCTTACAGAATCAAAAAACCTTCCCATGCTGGTTGTGCAAGGGGAATTCAGGCCCCTTTCAATTTGAATTTTTAAAATATTTATTTCATCTGTGCTAATTATATTTTTATAAAAAGGCAGAATAGAAAAAACATATTCATCAAAACTGTTTAAGCTTTTGGCCAAAGTTTTTTTATTATTTAACGATTTAAATATTTCATAAAGATATGCAATCGCCATTCTATATGGATTTTTTATTGAAGCCTCCCCGCCTGGAAGTATTTTTTCTTTTAAATGCCCTATGCGCTTAAATGAGATATTGCCGAAATTGTTATTACCCCCTGTATTATTGTCTGGGGGCCCGGTAATAAAAATCTCACTGCCCCAAATTTTGCCGTCATCTCCAAGCCCGGTCCCGTCCCATGAAAAAGCCAGGGTTTTTTTGTTGAGGTTATTTTCAGCAATCACAGAAGCAATATGGGCTTTATGGTGCTGAACAGGTATTTTAATATGGCTGTTAATGGATTTATTTGCAAATCTGGTTGAACTGTAATCAGGATGCTTATCAAATGCTATAGCATCTGTTTTTTCAAAGCCAAAAACCTCTTTATAATTTTTATATGTAGCAGCATAAAAATCAAATGCATCCGTGCTGTCAAGGTCACCAATATGCTGGCTTAATATCGCGTAGTTTTTCGTGAGAAAGCAAAAAGTATTTTTTTCATTTGCGCCTGCAGCAAATATAACCCTGTTGCCAACATCTATGCCAAGCTTTATTGGATATGGCGCAAATCCCCGCGCCCTTCTTATAAGCATTTGCTTTCCGCCTGCTATTTTTAGAACTGAATCATCATATTTTGAATATATATCCCTGTCATGGATGAGAAAATAATCGCAAATATTTTTAAGCTTATTTATAGCTTCTTCATTTCCTGAAGCTATCGGTTCTTCAGAAATGTTTCCGCTTGTCATTATAAGTGGGACATCTGTTTCTTTAAAAAGCAGGTGATGCAGTGGAGTGTATGGAAGCATTGCCCCTTCATATTTATTATAAAAAGATATAGATTCTGCAAGCCATATATTGTTTTTTGCGTGTGTCCTTTTTTTCTTTTTTAAAAGTACTACAGGCGCAGCAGGGGACTGCAGGCTTTGCTGCTGAAGAATTGTGGCATTAAGATATTTTTTTACCATTTCCATGTCCTTAAACATAACTGCAAATGGCTTTAGCGGCCTTTTTTTTCTTTCTCTTAATTTTTTAACAGTTAAATTGTCAATAGCGCTGCAGGCAATCTGGAATCCGCCAAGGCTTTTTATGGCAACAATCTTTCCCTGTCCCAAAAGCCGGGAAACTTCTTTTATGGGGTTAGCGACATTTATTTTACTACCGCTGCTATCAGTTAGAACAAGCTGTGGACCGCATTTTATGCAGGCATTCGGCTGGGCATGAAATCTTCTGTCGAAGGGGTTCTCATACTCTTTTTTGCAATCAGGGCACATTATAAATTTTGCCATTGTCGTGTTTTTTCTGTCATAAGGCATTTTTTTTATTATAGTAAAGCGCGGCCCGCAGCTTGTGCAGTTTGTAAAAGCATAGCGGTACCTTCTTTTATTTTGTATATCCTTGATATCTTCGATACATTTATTGCATGTTGCTATGTCAGGAGAGATAAGTTGAAATCTTTCTTCAGATTCAAGGCTTGGCAAAATTTTGAAATCATTAAAATATTTATTTTTTGAAATTGAAAAATTAATGCTTTCTATCATTGACTGTTCGGGCTTTTCTTTAATTATCTTTTCACATATTTTCTTTAACTGCCCGTCATTTTTTGCATTGAGTTCAATGTATACGCCTTCGGTGGTATTGGTAACAAATCCGTTAATCCCAAGCCCTGAAAATAATTTCCATATAAACGGCCTG
>JAFGMJ010000173.1 GCA_016927635.1 Actinomycetota bacterium | reverse complement strand
TACCAGGAATATAAAAAAATAAAAGCCCTTAATGAAAAAAATAACAGCAAAACAGCCGAAGATGACAAAGACAATAGTGAAGGCCTGACTGATTTAGAGGCTTTTTACAAAGATCTTGATTCATATAATAATTTTATTTCAGACTTCAGGGTTATTTATGATAATTATTCTGGTTTGCTGATTGAATTGTTTGACAGCTTTAACAATGAACAGGAAGATCTTGATAAAAAAAATCAATATGCAGAATCCATAATCGCTTATATGAAGGAATGGCTCGATGAAATAAAAGTAATTGATACTCCGGATATCATGACCGCCTATCATAATTATTTCCAGAAATATCTTGAAAATGAAATTCTTTCCTATGAGAGCTTTATAAATGGTGATGCAGAGCTTTCAGAAAAATATCAGTCCGAAGCCGATGATATGTATAAAAATACGGAAGAAGAGCTTCAGGGAATACGGGAGAACTTTATTTCAAAAGCACTGGAACTGGGTATTGAACAGCCTTTTGATCAATAAATGCAGGCCTTTATTCTTTCAGGTTTCCAGTGAAATACAGGTCTTACCGCCAGATCATGCTTTGTCACCCTGAATGCATCCTCAACAATATACAGATTATGATAATGGGAAAGTATCTGGGCAGGGCATGTCTCTTTATCATTTGTAATTACACCCGGTATATATCATGAATGCCTGATGCAACCCCTGACTCTTCAACCAAATCCTTTATATTTACACGATAGTCATCTTCAGTGCAGGTTTTTTGGCTTCTGTGGTCCTGCAGGCAAAAGCCTTAAAAAAAAGTCTTGTTCATCTATTTCTTACCGTTATTCTTCTTGTCCTTATCTCCCTTATCCTTATCCTTGTCCTTTTTGTCCTTATCCTTGCCCTGTCCATTGCCATTATTGTTTTCCCCGGACATGGTTGTAATATCATCATCCGGTCCATCGCCATCCCCATCGCCTGTTATAGCAGCATCTTCTTCCCCTAAAGTATCATTACTGTCTTTATCCTTTTTGAAATGGGCATGTATGGTAAGATTTTTATTAAAAGTCCCGCTGTATGCGGTCAATTCTTCTGAAGAATAGATTTTTGTATTTCCCACTCTTAGCCATGCCAGGTAATAACCATCCTCACTGGTAAATGAAAAAGAAAACGTATCTCCTTCCACCCCCTGATTATTACCTTCAATGTCAATCGATCCGCCATTATTGCTATTGGTTATGACATGGAAATACTTACCGGCTCCTGAACCTTCCCCTCCTGTCTCAAGTGTTGCAGCCGATTCATCATATGCCTTCTGCGCCTCTGCGAGTGCGGTATTTGCGCCGTCTGCTGAAGCCTGTGCCGCTGCAAGAGCCGCATTTGCATCTGCAGCCACCAGCTGCAAAACTTCAAGCTCGGGCCCAGTAATTCCTGCAGCTATTGCTGCTGCCAGCGCTGCATTGGCAATATCTGCTGCAGCCTGAGCCTCTGCGAGTGCGGTATTTGCGCTGTCTGCTGCAGCCTGTGCTGCTGCAAGCAATAAATACGCCTCATCTAAATCATTCGTAAGCTCACCCGAAAGGACCGTATTTACGCTTCCTCCATACCTGTCAAGAATCGAATCGACATCAATCTGGAAACCAAGCGTCATAAACAGGCAAACTGATAGCACTGAAGCAATAAGTAGTGTAAAAATCCTCTTTCTCCTGATGCTCATACCATACCTCCATACTGCTGAAATTTTATATAACATCCCTGCTTCCGGTGTGAATATTTCCATCACCGGAAAAATTATTTTTTATTAATTGTTATACATATTAATAAATAGTTTTATATAGAGGTTGATTATATAATGAAATTAACTAAAATTCAAACTTTTATATATACAATAAATAATACTAATTATAATACATAAATTAATATTTTATAATAATTAAATAAATTTCTATGTGGTTAAAAAATCCATATAATTTTCTCTGTTTATTAAATTTACCTTACTATTTTTATATGTTTCCAAAAAAATTGCGGGTATCTTGAAATCAGTCTTTTTCCATTTGAACTCATACCCATCAAGATTGCCGTCATACTCCTCGATATAATCTATTTCTTTTTTATCATGAGTCTTCCAAAAATACATATTCTTCCGCTTTTCCCGGTTATGAAGAAATTTCATTCTCTCAATAATTATAAAATTTTCCCATAGAAAACCGACGTCATCTCTTTGTTCAAGCGGGTTGTACCTGTTTATAAGGCTGTTCCTTATACCTGAATCATAAAAATATATTTTTTGTCTTTTTTTTATTTCATTTCTTAAATTCATGTTAAATGAACGGAGCCTGAATAAAACAAAAGCCTTTTCAAGCAGGTCGATATATCTTTCAATCGTCTTACTGCTTGTTCTGAGAGAATTTGCAATTTCATGGATCGAAACTTCACTTCCTATCTGCAAAGCAATCATCTGCAATATACGCACCAGCAGGTCGGATCTTTTCATGCTTTCAAATTCCAGGATATCCTTATAAATATATTTTCCGGTAAGATTATCCAGAAGAATCCTTGCGCTGGATTCATCAGCCAGTACAATTTCCGGATATGAACCATATCTTAAAATATTTTCTATCTGTCCGTCCAGCTCCCATTTTTTATAAATCTGCAACATTTCATTCAGGAAAAAAGGGTATAAAATAAACTCAAGCGCCCTTCCGGTCAGAGGTTCCATAATTTTATTTGAAAGTTCAAAGCTTGAAGACCCGGTTGCAATTATTTGTAAATCGGGATATGTATCTATTAATATTTTTAAGGTTAGCCCTATCCCGGGAATTCTCTGTGCCTCATCCAATACAATTATCTTTTCATTTCCCAGAAATTTTCTTAAAGATATGGGGTCCTTCTTTTCAAGCTGTTGCCTTACATGGATAATATCGCAATTAAAGTAACTTTCTTGCGATTCGTATTTATCAACCAGGGTTTTAACAAGAGTAGTTTTGCCAACCTGCCTTGCCCCGTAGATTATAAGAATCTTGCCTTTGAATAACCATTTTTCTATTATATCCTGTAAATCTCTTCGAATAATCATAAATTTTTACCTTAAGGTTAAAATTTATTACAAAAATT
>JAFGMJ010000172.1 GCA_016927635.1 Actinomycetota bacterium | reverse complement strand
TTGATTTTCTTAAATCTTACACAAAACTTCCCAGGAATGTTTATATTTTATTTATCGCCAATGTAATTAATGCTGCCGGAAGTTTTGTATATCCTTTTCTTGCCATGTTTTTGACTATAAAGCTGGGGTACAGTGAATACATTGCAGGGATAGTGCTTACCGGGGTCATAGCAGCAGAAGGTCTTGGAAAACTTATAGGCGGAAAACTTGCTGACTTAATCGGCAGGAAAATAGTAATAATTGTTTTGAGCCTGGTTTCAGCACTGATTTATATTATCATTGTTTTTCTGGATGAAAGCTTCGTAATACCAGTGCTTATAGTACTTGCCGGATTTATAAAATCTGGGGCAATGCCTGCAATTAATGCATTGACAATAGATGTTACAACAAAAAAGAACCGCAATGATGCTTTCTCACTACTATACCTTGGCCAGAACCTCGGATATGCTGTGGGGCCTCTTACTGCCGGATTTCTTTTTATAAACTATATATATCTTATTTTTCTTATAGATGCCATCACCACAATTCTTGCTATTATTCCTATAATCTTTTTTATCAGGGAGGCACTTTACAAAAAAACAGGCCTATATTTGACAAAAGATGCAGTTTCGATAAATGAGAAGCCCGAAACTGGCAGTGTTTTAAAAATACTTTCAAAAAAACCTGTTCTTTACGGTTTTGCGCTGATTTCAATAATACTGTCATTTGTATATGCCCAGTCCACATTCAGCCTGCCATTGTATATGGAAAAGATTTTCTCTGAAAGCGGCCCCAAATATTATGGTATTTTAATGACTGTAAATGCTGTGGTGGTTATACTGCTGACAATGGTTCTTATATCTGTAATGAAAAAGTTAAACCCCATAATAAATATAAGCGTGGCAGGAATACTTTTTGCGGCAGGATTTGGTATGCTGTATTTTGCAGACATGTATTTCTTGTTCATAATATCTACTGTTATATGGACATTCGGGGAAATAATCAACTCCGTCAGTTCAAATGTCCTTATTGCAGAGTATTCTCCAATTACGCACAGGGGCAGGTTTAATGCAATAATTTATTTTATCAGCGGAATAGGATTTGCTGCAGGGCCCCTGCTTGCCGGCATTTTCATCAATTATGCAGGCATTAAAAATGTCTGGTTTTTTATGTTCATACTTTCAATCATTGCCTCGGTACTTATGGGTTTTCTCTATTATTATGAAAGAAAAAAGAATATTTCTGCTGCCGGCAAAAAATAAAAAAAATTTTTTCACGTTATAAAATATATTGCCTTCATAAATAATTTAAATCATTTAAAGAAATAGTATAATTATAGTTATAATTTAAACAGTGATTTTTCATCTTCTATAATAATTGAAAAAAAGGACATATAAATGGATGACAGCAAAACTGAAAAAGCAATAAATGCAGCCAGGTCCCGCAGCAGCAGACTTGTATTATTCGGCATTATAATCGGCCTATGCCTTATAATTTCAGCAAGCATCGCATCGGCGACATTTTATATTGTGAGGACCAGGCAGCCTGAAACGCTTGCGGTGACTGGTTCAGTCAAGCAGAAAGTGACTTCTGACCTTGCAAAATGGAGTGGTGTATTCCAGCGCAACATAGCTGCAGAAGATTTAAAAAGCGGTTATGAACAGATGCAGCAGGATAAAAAGATAGTTCTGTCGTTCTTTGAAGAAAACGGTTTTGATGAAAGCCAGGTACTTATATCACCGGTATTTATGGAAGCTCCCTTTCAATATGACCCCAATGCCCCACAAGAATATATATTGAGACAAAATGTTGAAATACAGTCAAGTGATGTGGCGGCGGTCACTTCCATGGCCCAGAACGTCCAGGTGCTTATTAACCAGGGGGTTGTATATTCTACCAATTTTTTGGAGTATTATTATTCAAAACTTCCTGAGCTTAGAATAGAACTTTTAAAATACGCAGTAGCTGATGCTAAACAAAGAGCTGAAAAAATTGCAGAGAGCACTGGCCTTGAGGTGGGATCCATAAAATCTGCAAATGCAGGTGTTGTACAGGTACTGCAGGTAAACTCTACAGATATATCTGATTACGGAGCCTATGATACCAGCACAATTGAAAAAGAAGTTATGGTAACAGTTACAGCAATTTTTGAGCTGAGGTGATTTAATTTACTTCAGATTATCCTTTACAAGCTTTAGCTGCTCTTCTTCTCTTACATCATAGACACGGCCTTTCCAGTAAACACTGGTAATGCACCTGCTTTTGATTAAGGAATGAATTGATATAAAAACAAGATAAACTATTGACAGAGGAAATAAAAACACATCTATAAACCTGTTTTTAAACCTTATTGTTGATACAATTTTCAGGGTCAATACAACAGATATCTGGCCGATTAGCATATTTATAATGGTTTGCGGCCAATCAAAGAAAAACACTGCGATTGGCAGGGTAATAAAAGGAGCGAGAAAAAGCGCAAATACAAGCAATGTTACAAATCCCTGTATAAGAATATTATAGTCAAAAGAAGCTGCAAGTACTTTAGAATATCCCCTGATGACTTCACTTAAATTTTTATACATCCTGCAGTAGAAATTGTTATTTCCGTCAAAAACCATAAACCTGTAACCATGTTTTTTTACCTGCTTTGCTATATGTATATCTTCAAGTATTTCTTTTTTTACGGATTTATGCCCACCGATTTTTTCGTATACTTCCCTTTTAAAAAGCATAAACTGTCCAATGGCTGTACAGAAGAGGGGGCTTCTGGACCGGCTGATAAGTATAAAAGGCAAAAATACCATAAGGAAGAAATTGGCAAAAGGGACCATCATTCTTTCATGAATAGTTACCGTTATCTGTCTTGCGAAAACGCTTAAGGCATCAAGATTGTTCTGTTTTAAGGCAGACATTGCAGAGGAGACAGAATTTGGAAAATGCAGTGTATCGGCATCCGTAAAGATAAGATATTTTCCTGAAGCAGCTTCTGAAAGCTGCTGGCATGCATAACTTTTTCCAAGCCACCCTGAAGGCAGCGGCTTTCCTGAAATGAGTCTTACCTTTTTACTTATTGCAACAAAGCTTTTAACCACCCTGGCTGTATCGTCGCTGGAATTATCGTCAAGGACTATTATTTCATAATCAGGGTAATCCTGCCGCATAAGGGAGCGCAGGCAGCGCCTAATACTTTTTTCTTCATTTCTTGCGGGAATCAGTATTGAAACAGACGGATGGTCATTATTAAAAGCATCAGGTTTTAAAAACTCAAGGGTAGTCCTGAATACAAAATTATTTAATAAAAAATTAATGCCGAATATTAAAAGCAGCATCAGGGCTATGAAATTGTACAATATTAAAAACTGCATGTCATCATAAAGGGAAATTAAAAAATTTATTAAAATAATTAATTGCCCATTTTTTTCAATACAAACCTTTACAGGCTTAAATTCTAAAAAAACGGGTAAAAATATAACAATAAATAAATTATCCTTTGTTAAAAATTATATCACTTTTTACTGGCAATAACCCATAAATTAGAAAATACTTATAAGCCGGGTAATTTTTTAATTAATGCCTTTTTGGTCATTGCATTATATATAGTCATTAATCAATTGCAAGATAATTTAAATCAATCTTTAATATGAGAAAACATAAGTGCTTCCATTAAGCAGGGACTATTTCATTTGTAGGCTTTGTCGATAAGGACACAAAATATTCTACAAGAAAAGATAGAGGAAATGCTATTAGTATTGGATCAATAGCGTTCCAGGGAAATCCAAGCAGGCTGTCTTTATTAAATAAAAGCCTGCAAAGGCCGATTTTTGAGGATTCTGCACTGTGGACGAAAAGCATCCATAAAAGGCTTGAAAAAAGCCCAGTAAACATTGATGAAACGGCGCCAGCCGCGCATCAAGCTCATCTCCCATCTTTCTTGTTTTTTTACCAAATACAAGAAATGCGATGATTATTCCGAAAAATATATTCAGAAAGGGCAGCCATAAAATACCCATGCCATAAGTTGCCGCAATACCTCCAAAACCCACAATTGCAGATGTGGAAACAAAAGTAGCGCCATATGATATAGCCATTACATATGGGTGGGTCTTTCTTCCTGCAACCATATAATCCTTTAAATTTTTTGTACCCCTGTAACCCAGGTATCCAAGGAATATGATTATTAAAAGGTAAACCACCAGGATAATATTGAATATAAGTAGATTCAATCCCCGCGCCCCTTTGCTGCAATTAAAAAATAAACCTGAAAAACATCAGTATTATGGTTATAATAAAACCCGCCACAAGTATAAAAAATATTATTCTTGAAACAAGGCAACCTGCCCGGGCAATTCCCCTGAAGCCGAAAATACCTG
>JAFGMJ010000171.1 GCA_016927635.1 Actinomycetota bacterium | reverse complement strand
TTATATTAAAGCATGCAACAAAATAAATTTAACATTAAGACAGAAATTTATTTAAAAAAGCATCTTGAGCTTGAAAAAATGGCTGCCGATATATCCCTTTTATTTGCAGGCCTTAATACAGATGATATTGATAGCGGCATAAAGTATGCCCTGAAGTCTGCAGGTGAAATATTTGAGGTTGACAGAACCGGCATATGCATATATTCTCCGGATAAAAAAGAGCCGGAAATCTGCAATCAATGGTGCAAAAATGGTATAAAACCACCCGACTGTAAAATGAATAAAGCTAGCCTTGATGATTTTCCCTGGTTTTTAAAAAAAATAAAAGCTTTAAGGCCGCTAATTATAAGCAATATTTCAGATTTACCTCCTGAAGCAAAAAATGAAACCTCAATGCTTAAGCAATGCAATATAATATCAATGCTTGTTATTCCGCTTTTTTCTGATAAAAGGCTGCTTGGCCACATGTCGCTTCAAAACGTTGTGACAGAAAGATGCTGGGCTGAGGAGCAGGTGCGCATTTTACAAATAATAGCAGCAATACTATCGGGCGCAATTGTAAAGAATCAGATGGAAAAAAAGGCAAATCTTCTTGCCAGGATATCAGATATTGCACCCAGCTCCATATTGATACATGACTTTTACGGAAACATAATTTATGCCAATGAATTCACTTTCAAAATGCATGGTTTTCAAAGAGATGAATTTATGTCTAAAAATATCCATGAGCTGGATGTTCCAGAGAGTGAAAAACTTATTTCATCAAGGATGGAAAAGATAAGAAAAAATGGTGAAGCAAGGTTTGAAGTCAAACATTATAGAAAAAACGGGTCATCTTTTCCCTTGGAGGCTTATACCAAACTCATAAACTGGGCAGGTAAGCCAGCCATCCTAAGTGTAAGTACAGATATTACTGAAAGAAAAAAAGCGTTGCGCCATATTGAAGATAAAAACAGGATGCTTTCTACACTTAATAAATATATTATTGAGCAGACCAGGGTGCAGACATATGATGGTTTACTAAATGTCATTGCCCAGCAGCTGGAAAAAACAACAAATGGCGTTTTTGTTTTATTTGGAGAGTATGACAATGTAAAGAAAGCAGTCAAGCTCAAAAATTTAAGATCAGACAAAAAATTGTTGAAAAGCTTTTCACAGGCCTGGGATAAAAAAATATTTAATAAAAAGATAAATTTAACTGACAGGTTTTATTCAGATTTAAAAAGTTCTGTCGTTTCCATTTATAAAAATCTAAACGAATTGACAAGAGGGGCTATACCAGAAAATATATCAAACAGCGTTAATGCTCTTTCAAAAATCAAATATATTGTAAATCTCTCACATATTATAGAAGGACACCTGTATGGCGTATCTGCAGTCGGGTTAAAAAAATACAGGGATCTGCCTTCACTTGATTTTCTGGAATCTTATGCACATATTTCTGCAATTTCCCTTCAAAGGCTGAACGCTGAAAAAAGGGTTTTCTATCTCAGCTTTCATGATGGCCTTACAAATCTTTATAACAGGTCATACCTGGAAGAGGAAATGTCAAGGCTTGATACAAAAAGGCAGCTGCCAATGAGTATAATAATGGCAGATGTCAATGGCCTTAAGCTGATAAATGATACATACGGGCACAGTATGGGAGATAAAATGCTGAAAAAAATAGCGGCAATCCTTAAAAAGTCATGCCGTAAAGAGGATATAGTTTCCCGCTGGGGCGGGGATGAATTTGTAATATGCCTTACCCAGACCTCAAAAGAACAGGCTGACAAATTATGCTGCAGGATAGGCACACTTTGCAGCAAATCAATAATAAAAGATATACCCATTTCACTTGCCCTGGGCAGCGCAACAAAATATGATACCGATAAAAGTGTTGAAGATTTACTGAAAGAAGCAGAAGATGCTATGTATAATCAGAAACTTTCTGAAAGCAGGAGCGCAAAAAATGCACTTATCAATGCTTTTCTTAAAGCTCTTGAAGAGAAAAGCTTTGAAACAGAGGACCATATTAAAAATATGCAGGGCTTTGCATTAAAACTTGGCAATAAATTGTCTCTTTTAGGCCATGAGATAAACCGGCTTATGCTGCTGGTGATGCTTCATGATATTGGAAAAATAAACGTTCCTAAAAATATACTTATTAAAAAAGGACTTTTGTCGCAAAAAGAATGGGAAATAATAAAAGAACATCCTCATACCGGATACAGGATCGCGCTTGCAACTTCAGAATTTTCCTACCTGGCAGAAGACATATTGAGTCATCATGAGCGCTGGGACGGTTCCGGTTACCCCAGGGGGCTTAAGGGAGTGCAAATACCCCTGCTTTCCCGAATTGTAAGCATTGTTGACGCTTATGAAGTAATGATAAATAAAAGATCATATAAAAATCCTCTATCAGTCAAGGAAGCTATTGCAGAACTTAAGCGATGTGCCGGCAAACAGTTTGACCCTGAGCTTGTAAATATTTTTATATCAATAATCGAAAAAGGCTGATATGCAAATTAACGAATATTTCCGGCCCGGCGGTAATAAAAGAGTTAAGAGTAAAGTATGAAAAATCAAAAAGCCAATTTTTTGATTTCTGAGAAAAGCCCCTATCTGCTTCAGCATGCATACAATCCTGTCAACTGGTTCCCATGGGCAGATAATGCTTTTCAAAAAGCAAAAAAAGAAGATAAGCCGGTATTTCTTTCTATAGGTTATTCCACCTGTCACTGGTGCCATGTAATGGAAACGGAGTCTTTTGAGGACCAGGAGGTTGCCAAACTTTTAAACAGTATATTTATACCAATTAAAGTTGACCGTGAAGAAAGACCGGATATTGATAAAGTTTATATGGATTTCTGCCAGATGCTGACAGGTTCAGGCGGCTGGCCTCTTACGATTATCATGACTCCGGATAAGAAACCTTTCTTTGCAGCTACTTATATTCCAAAACATAATAAATATGGCAGGACTGGCTTAATGGAGCTGGGCCGGCATATAGGGCAGTTATGGAAAATCAGCAGGCAGGAAGTCCTGGAATCTGCAGAAAATATAAAAAAACACTATTTAGAAACTTACTCTATTGAAAAGCAGAAGTCCAGGGCTGGCCAAAAACCTGAAAATCCAAATTATGCTGGTAAATCTGACAATTCAATTACCTCATTAAAAGCCGGATGCAAAGATATTAGCCCTGGCCCGGAGGCCGGTCTTATACCTTTATTTGACCTTGCATTTGAGCAGCTCTCACAGCTTTATGATATTACAAATGGAGGATTTGGACATGCTCCAAAATTTCCGACCATGCACAGGGCCTGCTTTCTGATGAGATATTATAAAAGAAATGATAATCAATATTTGCTCAGGATGATTGAAAATACGCTTGATTCGATGAGAAATGGTGGCATATACGATCATATAGGTTTTGGCTTTCACAGATATTCCACTGATGAAAAATGGCTGGTCCCTCATTTTGAAAAAATGCTTTATGACCAGGCTATAGCGGCAACAGGCTATATAGAGGCATACCAGCTTACAGGAAAAAAGAAATACAAAAAAACTGCTGAAGAGATTTTCACTTATCTGTTGCGCGATATGAAATCTGCCGAAGGCGGGTTTTATTCTGCTGAAGATGCAGACAGTGAAGGCCAGGAGGGCAAGTTTTACACGTGGACAAAAAAAGAGATAAAAAAGCTGCTTTCTGATAAAGAATATGAAATTATTGCAGATGTTTTTAATCTAAACGGCATCCCAGCCAGTCCCGAAGGCATTATTTTTCATACTGTAAAGCCGCTGAAAGAAATCGCCTCAGCGCATAATATCAGCCTTGAAGAACTTGAAAGCATAATAAGCAGAGCAAGAATTAAGCTGTTTTGGCAGCGGGAAAAAAGAGTGCGGCCTTTCAAGGATGATAAAATACTCACTGACTGGAATGGGCTTGTAATATATGCTTTTGCATCAGCTGCAAGGGCATTCGAAAATAAAATGTACAGAAAAGCTGCGGAAGATGCCGCGAACTTTATAATAAAGAAAATGTTTACCAAAGAAAAAAGTCTTCTGCACCGTTACAGGGACGCTCAGCCTGCAATAGACGCTTACCTTGATGATTACGCCTTTTTTATTTATGGGCTAATCGAGCTTTACCAGGCGACTTTTAATCTTTCATATATAAGCACTGCAGAAAAACTCAGCAATTATATATTAGATAATTTTTGGGACAAAAATCATAAAGGTTTTTATTATTCAAAAACCGGCAGTGAACTTGAACAGTTCAGTAAAAAAGATATATATGACGGAGCCACCCCTTCAGGCAACTCCATTGCACTTTTAAATTTTTTAAAACTTGCAAAAATAACTGCAGATCCTCTTTATGATGAAATAGCCCATCAGCTCTCAAATGCCTTTTTAAATGAAATTGAAAAACAGCCGCAATACTACACGCAGTTTCTTTCATCATATGATTTTATGGCAGGGCCTTCTTATGAGGTCGTTGTTGTCGGCGACCCTTATTTGCAAAATACGGAAAAAATAATAAAAACGCTCAATTCAGTTTTTTTACCACATATGGTTATTATTTTAAAACCTCCGGATTCTGATGCAGAATATGATATTCTTCCGGATTATATAAAAAATATAAAAGCTGTAAATAATAAACCCACAATATATGTGTGCTCAGATTTCTGCTGCAAAGAGCCCACAAATGATATCGATGTAATGCTGGGGCTGCTAAATATTCAGCCTTCAAGTTAAAAGTATTTTAATATTGCTGCCAAAAAAACTTCAGGGCTCATCTTTTACAGATGCAGTGCTGTTTTCTTAAATAACAATTATTATTTAAACATAACAACTATTCTGATATAATTTTTAAAAAGATTTATAAAAAAATTTAACTGGAAAGGAAATAAATTGGTTAAGGCTAAAGTTGATTCTGGCGCCTGCGGTTTCAATACTGAAATTGAAGCTGAATCCCCGGGTTGCTGCAAGCCTGGCCCTGCCAAAAAACTCAAATATAGAGATTTCAAAAGAATAATAAATAATAGGATTTTTTAAAAAATGGAAAAAAGAAAATTTGGCAAAACAGGACTTAATACAAGCTTAATAGGCTTTGGAGGGTTTCATCTTCTGGAGATACATCAAAAAGAAGCAGAAAATCTTTTAAACAATTATCTTGACATGGGCGGAAACTATATTGAAACTGCTGAAAGCTATGGTCAGGGCCATTCCGAGGAAAAAATTGGCATTGCTGTATCAAAAAGAAGAAAAGAATTTATACTTGCAACAAAGACTCTAAAAAGGGATAAAAAATCATACTTAAAAAGCCTTGATGGCAGCCTTAAAAGACTTAAAACTGATTATGTGGACCTGCATATAATACATGCCATAGGGATAAGTTTTCCCAGGGGCGGAAGCCGGTTTGATGACCTTAAAAGAATACTTGCACCGCAAGGCGCGCTTGAGGGAGCCGAAGATGCAAAAAAACAGGGAAAGATAGGCCATATTGGCATATCAATGCATGGCCAGGCGGATGTGCTTATAGAGGCTTTGGAAAGCTATCCCTTTGATGCAGTCATGGCCACAATAAATTATTTTGACAGGTTTAATTTTCCTGAAATCGAAAATGTTCTTGTTCCCATGGCTGTCGAAAAAGAGATTGCAATAATACTTATGAAACCGATTGCTGACGGCTACCTTTGGAAATCATCACAAACAGCTTTCAGATATGCTTTAAGCCAGCCGGTAGCGGTTGTTGTTGCCGGCATTAATAACAGGACAATGCTTGAAAAAGATATTGAGTATGCCCGCAGTTTTAAACCTTTAAGCAATAAGGAGCTTGATGATATTTACCGAAACGCCCCTGAGCTGGGCAATTATGTATGCAGGCAATGCGGTTTATGCATGCCATGCCCTGAAGGCATAGATATACCCAAACTCTGTATGCTTGAAGGTTATTACGACCGGCAAATGGATGATGGTGTTGTAGACAACCCTGCTGATTATGCGCTCAGGGAAAGGCTTAAGTCCTGGTACGGAGGAGAGGATATAGCCAGGCAGGAATATGCCAAACTTGATAAAAAAGCAAACGCCTGTACTCAGTGCGGCATATGTATGCCAAAATGCCCATATAATATTGATATAATAGGCAAATTACAAAACATAGATTTCAAGCTGGGAAGCAAAAAGATATTCTAAATACCATTAAAATCAGCTGAAAGATTTATAAGCTTGTAGCTAGGCCTGACAGTTTTTCTATCTGTTTAACTGTACCTACTGCTATAAGGGTGTGCCCACCCTTTATCAGGGTATTTGCATTTGCCTTATTTATAAGCACTTTCTGGCCCGCTTCAATAACTGATACTATCAATGCGCCAAACTGGTATTTTGCATTTGCATCTTTTATTGTAAGACCGTCTATTTTACAGCCTGGGCTGACTATAATCTCAGCAAGCGTTATTTCAATATTGTCCGGGCTTAACATTGTGTCCAGAAACTCTATTATTGTCGACTGTTTTGCAAGTGCAACCATTCTTTTACCTCCGATTATCTGTGGCGATACTACCCTGTTGGCACCAGCCCTTTCAAGTTTCTTTATTGTTTCATAAGTTTTAGCTCTTGCAACTATAAAAATATCAGGGTTTATTGCTTTGGCTGAGAGTGTGACATATACATTTTCAGGTTCGGTATCGAGTGCAGCAAAAAGAGCTTTTGCCCTGTTAAGCCCTGCATCTGCCAGTATTTTATCGTCCGATGCATTACCCTGAATATAGGGCCAGTTATTCTGTTTGCAAAGCTCTATAGGTTTTTCAGCCTCATCAATAACGATAAATTCTTCCTTGTCCTGGCTGAGTTCATTTGCAATTTCATTGCCGACCCTGCCCAGGCCGCATATAATATAATGATTTTTTAATTTTGAAATCATTCTTTTAACCCTCCTGTACTGTACTCTGCCCAGCAGGATTTCACTCAGTATGAAATCTGTAAGACTGACTATTATATATGCTGCAGTACCGGTACCTGTCACAATGAGTATGATGGTAAATATTGTCCCGGCTCTTGAAAGCTCCTTAACAAGCTGAAATCCGACAGTGCTAATAGTAATTGTTGTCATGAATAATGCGTCAATTAACGTCATTTTTTCAATTATCATGTATCCCAGAAAGCCTATTACATATATGGATAATAAAACTGCTATTGAAAAAAAGATTCTTTTATAAAACTGGCGGTTATTTTTTTCCATTTTATTTAATTGTTGAAAAAATATGTTTCATAGCTTTGCATTAATCTGCAAAGATTTTTTATAATATTTAAAAATATCAGAATTTATCGGCAACAGTCAAATACTTTCCGTCTGCAATGTAAATGTATTTATTATCAATAGCCAGCCCCCTGGAAAATCCTAAAGTATTTATGCTTCCTATTATTTCAGGTTTGCCAGTGCTTTTTATGTTTATCTTTTTAACTCCATTATAGCCGTCTGCCGCATAGGCAAAATCCCCGTCTATGGCTATATCAGATGTGTGGTTTTCAAGCTTAAGCGAACTTATAAGCACAGGCTCCTGCTTATTTTCTGCATCAATTATCTTTATTCCCAACATATCATCAGCCAGAAAAACTGTGTCCTCCCTGACAGTTAAATTAATGGCAAACCCGTCAGTCACAAGCCTGCTGCAAATTGAAGGCCGCAAAATATCAGAAATGTCTATTATGATAAGTCCGCTTGCATCTCCGTCAGCATCATCAAACGCCAGGTATGCATGGTTTTTATCTACATAAACATCATTTATCCATGGCAGATTGTCCAAAAAGCTTATTTTTTCCGGGTTGTTTTTATCGCTTATATCATAGATTAAAAAATTGCTGTATTTTTTCTCATAGTATGTGTACTGTGTGGTCACGAATAAATTGTTTTCTTTGCAAAATATTGAAAAAGTCTGGTTCGGCTCCTTTATGCGCCCTTTTATAGCCGGGCTTTTAAAATCTGTTACATCAACTGCTATAATGCCTTCTATATAATCAGATATATATATTGTACCGTCTGCAAGAAACAGGTCGTTTGGCTGAGGCGCCCTTACGCTGCTTTCAATAAAAGGCTCATTAGGATTTTTAAGGTTTATTATGTGCAGGCCGTAAAGACTGTCAAGACAAAAGGCAAGGGCATCTTTTATACAGACCTTTTTGCAGTAACCCATTTCCACGCTGCCTGATAAGACATATTCTTCATTTGTCAAATTACCGCTATTTTTTATATTTGAAGACGGCTGAGAGCTATCTGCCGGGCTGCAGCCCCAGGAAGATAAAAGCAGCATATAAGAGGCTGCGACAATGACAATGATTATTTTTATATAATTAATTTTTTTCACTTTCAAAACTGCTTATAAAAAAAGAGCCTAAAATAAAAACTGCTAAAAAATCTTTAATTATTATAATCCAAATGGACGCACAATAATAAGCCAATCTTTAAAATCATCTATTCACCAGCGTAGTTTGATTTAGCAGGCAATAAATATTTCTGTTTTTTTGTTATTTTTAATGCTAAATTTTAAATAATTATAAAGTATGACAATCTTCTGTCATGCAATAGAATATATAATATATATATATGTCTAAATTAATTATGGGCGGCAATTTGACAGCAAAAAATTTAAGTATTATCGCGCAAAGGCATTTTTTTGCAGAGAAAATCCTTGTATGCCCCTCTTTTATTTCAGGCCATCAAATGCTTGAAAACCTTACAAGAGAAGGGGGCGGATTTTCCTGGTTAAACTTTAAAGTAAAAACCGTACAGGCTCTTGCCCGTGAGCTTGTACAGGAGCATATATGCAGGTCCGGCTTAAAAATAATTTCACCGATTGAAGCCGGGTTTTTTATAGATGAGATTTTTTCCGGCCTTGCGCAAAGAGGTAAGCTTAAATACTTTGAAAGGCAGATTATAAATACAGGCATTATAAAAGCAATAACATCCGGACTTGCCGAGCTGAAATATGCAGGCCTAAAACCCGAAATGCTTAAAGATAGCTTTTTTATAAATCCCCGC
>JAFGMJ010000170.1 GCA_016927635.1 Actinomycetota bacterium | reverse complement strand
ATCAGTATAAATTTTAAAAATATTTATTTATTATTTAAGAAAAATAATAGAAAGGAAAGACGATGAGAATAGGGGTATTTCTTTTAATCAAACCGTTTGCCAGCGTGGAAGAGCAATTGAAAGCTGCACAGGCAATGGGGTTTAAAGCAGCTGATATTACCGATACGAATGCCGGAGGAAGTATGCTTGGAACTGCAGGCTTCAGCCCGACAGTCAGCATAGATGACAATCCCTTTGATGTTAAGAGGCTTTTTGAAAAATATGGGATGAGCATTGCAACAATTTGTGCTCATGGCAATCTCATTGATCCTCCCAAACCCAGCAGATACGGCACACATGAAATAATGAGAGCGGTACAGATGGCTGCAGCAATTGGCGTAAAAGATGTTATCACAACAGAAAGTGAAGCTGTCACTGAATGGGGTGAAAAGCTTACAACGGAGCAGGCTACGCTTTTGATAGCTGAAAAACTTTATGAGCCTGTAAGGCTTGCACATGATTACGGAGTCAGAGTATTGATCGAGAACCACGGACCCATAACAGATACGCCAGAAGGGTTAAAAAAAATATTTGACCTTTTGGATAATCATCCCGCCCTTGGTATGAATCTTGATACGGGAAACAGCTGGCTTGGCGGGTCTGATCCTGTTGAAATTGCTAAAATGTTTAAAGATAAAATACATCACATACACTGGAAGGACCTTGGAGAAGATTGGCTTCCAAAAAGAGGAAAACAATTTGGCTGCGGCTTTTCAACAATTGCCATGGGTGAGGGAATAATCGATATTAAGGGTATTTGCGATGTTTTAAAAGATACAGATATTGAGTTTTCCACACTAGAAATAGTTGGAGGTCCAGAGAATTTTGCAAAGAGCGTAAAATACCTGAACTCTTTAGGCGTAGGCTTATAATAAATTTTATTTTAATAAATTAAAATAATTGACCTTGCTCACGTTTAATTATAAAAAAGGTTTTTATAATTAAATTATATTTTAAAAGGTAAATTATGTCAGGATAAAAATTTAAATTTTTGGTTTATTGATTGGGTGATTGTAAGCTTGCGTTTTTGATATTTATAATAATATTTAAATACATGCAGGAGGTACAAATGAAATTTGGTGTAAACACTCTGCTGTATGCAGGGGCATTCACAGATAGACATGTGCAAGAGCTTTTTGGCAAATTTGCAGATATAGGATTTGATGGAGTGGAAATAAGCCTTGAGAAAAAAGGTGATATAGATTATAAGAAGGCGCTCAAGGAATTCAAGAAATATGGCCTTGAGTGTTCTTCAATATGTGGACAGTTTGGAATTGACAGGGACATAAGGGGGCCAAATAAAGAATATATCGAAGGCGGGCTTGCCTATTTAAGGGATCTGACCGAAGCTGCAGTTGAAATGAATGCAGATCTTGTAGCCGGTCCCATGTATTCTGCTGTTGGACGAGCAAACCTTGAGGATGAAGAAACAAAAAAAATACAATGGGCAACTGTTGTTGAAAATCTGCAAAAAGCTGCAAATTATGCTAAAAAATTTGGCATAAATCTTGCTGTTGAGCCTTTAAACAGATTTGAAACTGATTTTTTAAATATATGTTCAGACGCTATTAAGCTTGTTAAAGACACAGGGTGTAAAAACTTAAAAGTCCATCTGGATGCATTTCATATGAATATAGAAGAAAAAAGTTCTGCAATGGCAATACTTGATGCAGGGGAGTTACTTTATTTGTTTCATACAAGTGAAAACGATAGGGGGGCCCCAGGCACAGGACAGGTTCAATGGAAGGTAATTACAGATGCGTTGAAAAGAATTAATTATAATAGATGGGTTGTAATAGAGTCTTTTACTCCCGATAACAGGGTAATAGCAAAAGCTGCTTCCATATGGAGGCAAACAGAGGAGAGTGCAATGGCGCTTGCTGAGAAAGGCTTTAAATTTCTTAAGGGTCTCATGGGCTGAAATAAATAAAGCAGAGGCTGAAGTTTGAAAATTTTGCAGCTTTTTAAAGTTTAAAGCTTTATTAAATCAATATTATATTCTAGAAGTTTTTATTAAAATATGAAAGATTGATAAAGGATTATAAATGGCAAATATAAATAAACAACTTGAAAAGGTCATTCATGGCAGCAATGGCGTGCTTAAACTTAAACCCGCATGGGTAGCCAGAGACTTCCTGCCTCCAGGGAAAAGGCTTGGGCTTAAAGATGAAGAATATAATGTTGGAAAGCGCGGCTTTATATCTGAAAGATGGCTTGCTTCTGTTACTAAAGCCGATAATGCAGTCGGTCCGGAAGATGAAGGACTTTCATATATAGATACTGCTTCAGATTCTGAAATAACCTTAAAAGATGCTGTGTCATTGCTTCCGGAAGCTATACTGGGCAGCAAGTATTCAAAAAATCATAAAGGGCTTGGAAGGCTTGTAAAAATATATGATTTTGCTTCAAGAATTCCATTTCACATACACCAGATGGAAAAAGATGCCCGCCTTGTAGGCCACAATTCAAAAGATGAGGCTTATTATTTTCTTGATGACGCGCCCATTGGCCCTCACCCAGAAACTTTTTTTGGCGTTCATCCCTATATATCTGAGCAAAAAAAATATGATATATTGCTGCCTTATCTTACTGAATGGAAAGATGACCTTATACTCAAACATTCAAGGGCATATCTGAATGTACCTGGTGAAGGATTTTTCCTGCCCTCAGGCGTATTGCATGCTCCCGGAACCGCTCTCACCCTTGAGCTGCAGGAGGATTCTGATGTTTTTGCAATGCTTCAGGCATTAAATGCAGGAAAAATCATATCAAAAGATCTTCTTTTTAAGGATGTAAGGAAGGCAGACAGGGAGAAATATGGGGAAAAAATAATACTTGAGCAGATCGACTGGGAGGTTTGCGGGGACCCTTATTTTTATGAGAATCATCATCTGGAAAGCATACCGATAAAAAATAATACTCAGGATGGCGCTCAGGAATACTGGATTTATTACAATACTTCAAAATTTTCAGGTAAAAAATTAATAATAAAGCCCGGAAAATCTTTTATCTCTAAAGAAAACGGAGTATTTAATATTTTTGTATGGAGAGGCAAGGGAAAATTTGAAGACATAGATTTAGAAGCAGGAAACTTTGGTTTTGATGAGCTTCTTATAACTCATGACAGAGCTATAGAAAATCATACAATTAAAAATACCGGAAGCACAGATATGATGATTTTTAAATTTTTTGGCCCTGACATAAATACGGAAGTACCAATGATAAAAAAAATATATAAATAAGATGCAAATTTTAAATTAACTGAAAGGAGAAAAAGATGGCTGTAAAAACATCAATAGGAGGCTGGGCATATATATGGGGAGGTTATTCTGAAGCTCCGGTACCACTGGAAGAGGTCGTTAAAAGACTTTCTGAGCTTGGTTTTGACGGTATAGAAATGGCGGCTTTCCCCCCGCATCTTGAGCCAAATACCAGGGAAAAAAGACTTGAAATAAAAAAGCTGCTTGACAGCTATAATCTTAAAATATCAGGCCTTGCTGCTCCATATCCTTCTCCTGCTACTTCGAGTGAACAGGATTATTTAAAAGCAGTCAAAGACAATCTGGAAATATGTATTGATATGGAAATACCAAAGCTAAGGGTGGACACGGCAGAGCCCCCCACAGGTATTCCGGGAGGCATGGATTACGAGACCTGTTTTGGCAAAGTTGCTTCAGTCTGGAATAAATCAGCAGATATATGTGAAAAAGAAGGGGTAAAACTTATATGGGAATTCGAACCAGGATTTCTATTCAATAAGCCAAGTGAAGTAACCAGAATGGTTTATAAGGTAGACCATAAGAATTTTTCGATTCTTTTTGATTCATGCCATGCATATATGTGCTCTATACTTGCTTCAAGGCAGATGGGCAAAAAAGAAACACTTCCAAAAGGAGTTGTTCAGTTTGCGCATATGCTTACAGGAAAAATCGGGCACATCCATCTCATAGACTCAGACGGGACATTGCATGACAATGAAACCAGCACTCATGCTCCGCTTGGCCAGGGGTTACTTAATTTTGATGAAATAATACCTGCAATAATTGATGCGGGTTATGACGACGAGTGGTGGGCAATAGATCTTTGCTTCTGGCCCAAAGCTCTTGAAGCTACAGAAGGCTGCAAGCTGTTCCTTGATGACCTTATAAAAAAATACGGGAATAAGTGAAAAATTTACAAGCTGTATATAAAAATATTGTGTAAGGCCAAAAACATTAAAAATATTTTTGAAATAAATTCATTTTGAAATTTTATTTTTAGCATTAAATAAGTATTT
>JAFGMJ010000169.1 GCA_016927635.1 Actinomycetota bacterium | reverse complement strand
TTTTTTGTTAATTGAATCTGGTATAAAATTAAAAAATTGATTTTCCAAACAAGTTATCCTATTATTTATTAAGTTTTTATCTTAATATTTAAGGTGTTTTAATCATTATATCTTAAAGTATATTGTTTACTCATAAAAATAATTGGTTGTTATAATTAGAAAGAAGCTAATAAAGCAGCGTAAATGTTGAAACTAATAGTTTAAAAAATGATTGAAAACAAAAAAATTGCACTTGTGCATCACTGGCTTATAGGTATGAGAGGCGGAGAAAAAGTTGTGGAAAGCCTTTGCAGGATTTTTCCGGACCTTGATATTTACACACTTATATACAATAAAGAGAAAATAAGCGACCTTATCAACAGTAAAAGGATTTACACCTCTTTTATACAGAAAATGCCTTTTTCTAAAAAGAAGCACCAGGTTTACTTGCCTTTTATGCCTGTGGCGCTTGAGCAGTTTGACCTGTCAGGATATGATATTGTTATAAGCATTGAATCTGGCATAGCAAAAGGTGTGCTTACAAAACCACACACCTGCCATATATGTTACTGCAACACCCCAATGAGGTATTTATGGAACATGTATTTTGATTATTTAAATAATGAAAAAATGGGTTCGCTTAAGAAGAATTTTATAAGATGGTATTTTAATTATTTAAGGATTTGGGACCTTGCAAGCGCCTCAAGGGTGGATTATTTTATCAGCAATTCAAATAATGTAAAAAAGCGGGTACTTAAATATTATAACAGAGAATCCGAAGTAATTTATCCGCCCGTAAACGTAGAAGGTTTTAAATTTTCTGGAAAAAAAGATGGCTTTTATCTGGCTGTAAGCCAGCTTGTATCATATAAAAGGATAGATTTGGCAGTGGATGCTTTTAACATTTTGGGCAAAGAGCTTGTTATAATAGGGGATGGCTCTGAAAGAAAAAGCCTTGAGAAGAGAGCCAATAAAAATATCAGATTCCTGGGCTGGCAAAGCGATGATGTATTAAAAGATTATTACAGCGGGGCAAAAGCTTTTATCTTTCCGGGAGAAGAGGATTTTGGCATTACTCCTGTTGAAGCGCAGGCAAGCGGAACACCGGTAATTGGTTATGGCAGGGGTGGACTTTTAGAAACTGTCATTGATGGCGCCACTGGCATATTTTTTAAAGAGCAAAATGCCGGTTCACTTATTGAAGCAGTACAGGAATTTGAGAAAATGGAGAATTCATTTGACAGGAATAAAATGCTTGAAAATGCCAGGAAGTTTGATACCTGCATATTCGAAAGTAATATAAAGAATTTTATTATGCAGAAATATAATGAGTACTGTTTGAAATATGAGTTATAAATATGAATAAATACACCATAAAGAAAAAAAAGCTTTTTTTATTTTTCATACTGTTTGTAAATGACCTTTTCTTTCTTGTGCTTTCTTTTATTATCCCTTTCTTCATAAGGTTTCGTTTCAGTTTTGAAGAAAATATACTGGATTTTATCAGATATTATCTTCTTTATTCCATAATCGGCATTGCAGTAATACTTTTTCTTCTAGGTGTCAATAAATTATATAATCTTGACAATATACATCCAGGAAATGATGCAAATATTAAGATACTTCTGACATGTATACTTGGCGTATTTATAATATCCACGCTTAATTTCTATATAAACAGGGACGATTACCTGGTATCAAGGATATGGCTTTTGTATGTCGGGATTTTTTCATTCGTCCTGCTTGTAATAGGACGGATAATAGTCAGAAGGACAGTAAATCTTGTGTTCAGAAAAGTTGGAATTAAAAGAAATGTCCTTATTGTGGGTATAAATGAGGAAAGCCGAAGGATTGCAAATACATTTTCCAGTGTGGATCTTGATAATGCCAATGTAGCAGGATATATAGACAGCAAAAAAAGGTTGAAAACAGCGGAAAGATTTACAAAAAAATTCAAGGATTTTAAAGTAATCGGTGAACTTGACAAAATAAGAGAACATATTTTAAGCAATGATATTGACACAATAGTGATTTCTTCCTCTGATTTTAAATATGATGAGTTATTAAAATTTCTTGAGGATATAAAGGATTTTGACCTGGAAATACTTATGTCACCATCTCTTTTTGAATTTTCTGTTGCAAGAATGCGCATGTTTGATTATGCAGGTATACCTCTTATAAAAATAAGCCAGGTTGGGCAGGACTGGAAAATAAATATTACAAAATTTTTAATAGATTACACTCTTGGGGTTGCAATATTTTTATTCTTTTTACTTTTATGGCCGGTTGTTGCAATTGCAATAAAAATTGATTCAAAAGGCCCCGTATTTTTTAAACAGGAAAGATATGGGGAAAACTTTAAAAAAATAAAGATTTATAAATTCAGGACCATGGTGGCAGATGCAGAAAACCACCAGGAAATAATCAGCAAGTTATATGATAAATCCGGTGGTTTTAAGATAAAGGATGACCCAAGAATTACAAGAGTGGGAAAATTTTTGCGGAAAACATCACTTGATGAGTTTCCTCAGATAATCAATGTTATGAAGGGTGAAATCAGTGTTGTGGGACCGAGAGCTCTTGCAATTGAGGAAGGGGACCAGCTTGAGGAATGGGAAAAGAAGAGAATGACGGTAAAACAGGGAATTACAGGACTGTGGCAGGTCAGCGGAAGAAATGACCTGACTTATGAGGAAAGAATGAAGCTTGACCTGTTCTATATTCATAACTGGTCAATTCTGCTTGAGCTAAAAATTATCTTTTTTACCTTTTTAAGGATACTTTTCAGGAAGGGTGCTTATTAAATCTTGTTTAAGGAAAACAGGGGCATAATCTGCAATTCTATCAGAAATTTATTTATCTTCCTGGTTTACTGGTTTGTATTTTTTCTTTACCACACAACAGTTGCCTATGACAGACTTTACCTTCTGATTGCAGTAAATCTATTTATACTTGCAATATTTATATTATCGGTTTACAGGGTAAAACTTGCTTTTTATATATTTATTTTTTTAATACCCCTTTTAAATACAGTTACAATTATCATTGGCATAAGAAGTATAAATACAATATTGTTTCTTTTTTTTGGCCTGTTTATGGGTTTTCTTGTTAATAGGTTTAAATCGGTATATGAAAAAATATACGGTTTATATTTTACAGAGGCATTTAAAGCTAAAAATAGCACCAGGGATAATTATGTTATTTCAGAAATTTTATATGAGATCGATATTGCAAAACCTGTTTTTATTTTTATTTTAATACTTATAGTTTCAGCTATTATTACTATATACAGATATGCT
>JAFGMJ010000168.1 GCA_016927635.1 Actinomycetota bacterium | reverse complement strand
GTTTTAGGAATTATAATTGCCTCAATCTTCTTTGCGATTCTTTATATTGGTATTATAGCTTTCTATATAATATGCATGTGGAAAATATTCGTAAAAGCCGGAAAGCCGGGCTGGGCTGCCATAATCCCCTTTTATAATATTTTTGTAGAAATAGAAATTACAGGGCTTCCCTGGTGGGTATTCCTTCTTGTATTTATTCCTGGAGCTAATGTTGTGGCCCTGATTCTAATATCTGTAAATCTTGCAACTGTATTTGGTAAAAGCACTGCTTTTGCAATTGGGCTAATATTTCTTGGCTTTGTATTTATTCCAATACTAGCTTTTGATGATTCGAAATATATTGCTCCTGCTGCCAATCCACCCGGCAGCTTTTAATGACGTTATAATTATTGTCCCCATTCTTTTATTTGCCTTATTTGGTGTTCAAAATAATATATAATAATAAGCCATACTGCGCAGTTACATATCTATTCCGGATAAATAAAAATCTAAAAAGACTAAATTATTCAGTTTCACTATCTGCTGCAGCAATTAAAAATATTTTTATGCTAAAATAATCAGCATATGTATAAAAAATAATTGTATGGGAGCTGAAATGGCAGGAAATGATTTAAATCATGAAAATCTTATATTAAGCCAGTTTTCAAAGCAGGCAATACCTTTTTCCAACATACCAGGACACTCAGATAAGGCTGTTTTCGACCTGATTATTAAAACATCAGGAATAACAAAAAATGATACAGTTCTTGACGTTGCATGCGGTCCAGGAATATTGAGCCTGGCTCTAGCTGAAATGGCCAGGAATGTATTTGGCATAGACAAGGTGCCTGATATGATAAAAAGGGCAAAACAGCTGCAATTGGAAAAAAATATCAAAAATATATCATGGGAAATCGGGGATATGTATGAATTGCCTTACAGGGATGAATATTTTGATGTTGTAATAACCAGGTATTCGTTTCATCATTTACTTTACCCTTTAAAAGGTTTAATGGAAATGAAAAGAGTGTGCAGACATGGGGGTACAGTCACAATTATTGACGTAGCTCCTTTACCGGAAAACCAGTACGGCTACAACCATGTTGAAAAGCTGCGCGATCCTTCCACAACTAAGGCTTTAACGCCCCCTGAGTTTTTAAGCCTTGCACAAAGAGCAGGATTGAAAAACATTACAAATAAATATTACAAACTGCCAAGGGAACTTGAAGACCAGCTGGCCAACTCTTTTCCCGATAAGGACGATGACGAAAAAATAAGAGAACTGATAAAAAAAGACCTTGGAAAAAACAATACGGGTTTTTCTCCAAATGAAAAAGATGGCTTAATATATATGAATTATCCTCATATGATTATGGTTTGCCAAAAAATATAATAAAAATGCCAATTAAATTTAATTCAAATCTGTTGACTCTTTTACAATATGTATTTAAAATCATGTGAGCAATAGTTCATTATAATTTGTATTACTGATTTGGTCTAATGGGCCAAAGCCATACTTATATTTGTCATTAAAATTTTTAAAAAATAAAAGGAGAAAAAAATAATGCCGGCACCCGAAAAAATAGAAAGATATGAATTAATTGTAATCGGAGGGGGTCCTGCAGGAATTACACTTGCCAAAAACCTGGGAAACAAAATGAAAATAGCTGTGATAAGGCCTGAAGAACACAGCATGATTTATTGTGCGATGCCATATGTAATCGAAGGGTTCATTTCAATTGAGAAGACCTTTAAAAAAGATGAACTGGTAACCGATTCGGGGGCAGATTTAATAAGGGGTCAGGTCAACGAAATAGATTTCGCTGCAAAAAGCGTAATGCTTTCAGACGGAAAACAGTTTAAATATAATAAGCTGGTAATAGCTTCTGGGGCGATACCTTTTATACCGTTGGTTGAAGGACGAAACCTTAACGGTGTAATGAGCTTTAAGACAGTAGATGATTTAAAAGCATTAAAAGAATTTACAGAAAAAAAAGAAAATCCAAAACAGGCAGTTATAGTAGGCGCTGGCGCCATAGGCATAGAGCTTGCCCAGGCGCTTAATGCAACTGGCGTTGTGACAACTCTAATTGATATGGAAAAATCAATCCTCCCTGCTATGATAGATCCTGAAATGGCAGACCTTCCAACAGAAAGCCTCATTAAAAAAGGAATACATGTTATTCTTGGCGCAAAAGTTAAAGCTCTCTCAGGTTCTGAATTTATAAGCAGCGTACATCTTGATAATGGTAAAGTCATAGAATTTGAAAATCTCGATAGCTGCACTGTAGACAGTGATGGCAGATTAAACAGAATTGTGGTGTTTTCTGCGGGAATGTTGCCTGATATTTCATTTATAAAGGATAAAAACCTTGAAATCGGGAAAGGCGGCATAATAGTAAATGAGAAAATGGAGACAAGCATAAAAGATGTGTATGCCTGTGGAGACTGCGTTGAATTTAAAAGCGGCATTACAGGAAAAACTGCGCCGGGAAAGCTTGCAACAAATGCCGTGCCAATGGCTAAGGTACTTTCCCGCAACATTATGGGAGAAAATCGTAAATATGCAGGTTTTTTCAATGGCGCGGCAACAAGAGTATATGACTTTTTTATTGGTGGTACAGGGCTAACCGAGAGCTTAGCCCATAAAGCAGGCTATAAAACTGTTACAGGGTATTCCAGGTCAACAACTCAGTTTCCAATTATGCCGGATGCTAAAACGCTTGATATCAAGCTTATTTCCGATATAGAAACTGGCAGATTGATTGGGGGCCAGGTTGTAAGTGGCGAGCCGGTTACAGATAAGATAGATTTGCTGACATTTGCTATACAGAATGAATCAACTGTAAAAACCCTGGCAGAGCTTAGCTACTCGGCACAACCGTTCCAGTCATTTTTCCCTGCTGCAAATGCATTAGTTATGGCAGCGGAGGAAATACTCAATAAGATTAAATAAGGAGCGTTTACAAATACTTGGCTCCCAGGGTGGGGTAAAAGCAAGAACTTTTCAATTAAAGATTAATTTATTTTTACGTGACAAATATTATATTAGAAAAAGTAGTTAAATCATCCAGTTTTTTCTATAAGGTCTCCCTCAATATATTGATGAATAACTCCTGAAATTAAAGTTTG
>JAFGMJ010000167.1 GCA_016927635.1 Actinomycetota bacterium | reverse complement strand
GTATCATCCGGAATATAAAGCATTTGATTACAAGGAACTGTCAAAAGGTGTAAATGAGCGCCAATATTATGAAATTGTGAAATACGCTGAAAAGCTTGGATTTTTTAACGGATTTACCCAGGAACATGTGCCTGCTGATTATGATCTTTTCAGGCCTGATTTTAACAAAAATGAAGTATTTAAATATTATGAAGATAAATGATTTGCTATCCTGCTTTTTTTCCATTTTAAAAGCTCTTCCAGCTCCATTGTGTTTAAGACATCATCTTTTTCAAGTCCTGCACGCCTGGCAACATCTACTCCAAACTTTATCATATCGAGGTTAGCGATTCTGTGGGAATCTGTATCGATTAATAATTTGCCTCCCATTTCTTTAAAAGACCTTACATATTCATCATTTAAATCAAGCCTTAAAAAATATGAATTTATCTCCAGGGCTTTACCACTGATTACCGCAGCAGAAAATATTTCTTCCATTTCAAGGTCATACGGCGCCCTTGCCCCAAATACGACGCCAGTTGGATGGGCTATTGCATCCACATACCTGTTTTTTACCGCACTTACTACTCTTAAAGTATTTTCAGCTTTAGTGTTTAAATAATTTGAATGCATGGAAGCAAGCACAAAATCTATTCCTTTTAAAATATCTGCATCATAGTCCAGCCTGTCTTTGCCGGTTATATCTACCTCCGCACCCAGAAGTATGCAGGGCTCTTTTATTTTTTGCCTGATTTGTTTTATATATGCAGCCTTTTGGCCCAACCTTTCAGCGCTCAATCCGTAGCCGTATTTATTGCTGACTGAGTGATCAGTTATTGCCAAATAACTGTAATTATGCTCCCTGCTTTTTGCCAATAGTTCTTCAAGCTCTATAAGGCCGTCACTCCAGCTGGAGTGTATATGCATATCGCCTTTTATATCAGCCTGCTTTATAAGTTTTGGCAGCCTACCCATGCAGGAAAGCTCTATCTCGCCTTTGTTTTCCCTCAGTTCCGGTTCAATATATTCAATGCCAAGCATTTTATAGACTTCGCTGTCCTGCAAATCGTATTCCGGCAGGCAGCTGCAGCATATGTCTTTATCAAGTGAGATATTTTTTTTATCTGCAAGATTTTTTATTGCCTCTACATGGGCTTTGCTTCCGGTTGTATTGAAAAGATCTATGCACCATCGGGCATGTGAGCTCACTATTATTTCAAGTTCTATCCCGAATGCCGTTTCAAATCTTGAGCTTAAAGTATTGTTTTTTTCTTCTGTTGAAATGCGCCTTTTTATAAAATCCAGCGCTTCAAACTTTTTAAGAAGTTTGTGGCTGCGCTCAAGGTCATATACGCTTTTGTTAAAAACAGGCATTACAAGTATGTCTAAGTCATGTATAAAAGATTTTTTTCGCCTCAGAGAGCCTGTGATTTGTATTTTTTCAATAAGGCCTGTTTTAATAATGGCCGATTTTATCCTTTCAATAAAGACATCGGCCCAGCCTGCAGGAAAAAGATTTATATTCTTTTCATAATAATCAAGCGCATGAATAAGCCTGTCTATATGAGCCCTTGTTATAAAGTCTGCAGAAGGCATTTTGCTTCCAAGCAGTTTTTTATAAATATCACGCCCGGATATAGCTTCAGTGAGGTCAGTGGTATTTTTTGCGCCCAGTGTCTCATAAATATAAAATATCCTTTTTTTGCCCAGGCCGCTTATTCTTATAAATCTTATAAGCTCATCGCTGTATATTTCCTTGAACTTCTCGTACTCTTTTATCTTCCCGGTTTTTATATATTCTTCAATGATTTTGTATGTCATTGGCGTAATACCGGCAAGGCTGGCAACTTTACCTTCAGAGTAGGCCTTTTCAATATCATCCGTATAATCCCTTACGGTCCTTGCAGCCCTGGTATAGGCCATCACAGCATCAAAGGTGTCCCTGCTGCCTTTTGCTATCTCGGCAAGATTTGCAAAAATAGTGGCTAGCTTATAATTTAACATATTCAAATCCTGTCTCGAATAATAAGATATATTTTTAAATACCGGAATGAATCTGCACCGGCTTACAGTGTTTAGCTTATAAAATATTAAAAAACATTTGATTATAACATAATTTAAAAAAAAATTATGTCTGTTGTAAAATAATATAATAATATATTGCTTTGCTGAAGAAGAAAGCAGTATATTTAATTTAAAACTTAAGTCTGTAAAAGTAATGAAGGCTGGAAAAAATACTTTCACAGAATACAAAGAAAATTATAATGGCATGGATATATATGAACAAATGCGGCAAAACATGGTTGCCACCCAGATACTTTCAAGAGGTATAAAGGATGAAAATGTAATAGAGGCAATGCGCCAGGTTAGGCGCGAACAGTTCATGGACGAAGAATTGCGCCAGTTTGCATATGATGACAGGCCGCTTGGTATTGGATACGCTCAGACAATATCCCAGCCTTATATAGTTGCCCTGATGACTGAACTTCTTGAGCTAAAAGGCAATGAGAGCGTACTTGAAATAGGCACCGGCTCGGGTTACCAGACAGCAATACTTTCAAAGATAGCAAAAAAAGTCTACAGTGTGGAAATCATTAAGGATTTATATGAAAAAACAAAAAATATTTTAAAAAATTATAAAAATATATACCTTAAAAACGGCGACGGGTATAACGGCTGGCCTGAGTATGCGCCCTATGACAAAATAATTGCCACTGCAGCGGCACAGAACGTGCCCCAGCC
>JAFGMJ010000166.1 GCA_016927635.1 Actinomycetota bacterium | reverse complement strand
TATGGAATTAATACCAGTTTTTGCAAATATTATAAGTCTATTAAATTTACTGAAAGGGTTGGCGTCTAAAATGGAGAAAGACAGGACATCAGTTCTGCTTGATAAAGATATTATGTTGAAGTTAGAGGCTTTATCAAGAAGTACAAATAAATCCAAGACATTCTTAATACAGGAAGCGGTTGCAGAGTTTATAGCTCAAAAGATCCCTAAAAAGAATATTGGCATTATTGGTATCGCAGATAGCAAAGATCCTTATTTTGCTGCAAAAGATGAGGAATTTTTAAAAAAATCCGGATTTGGAGAAGATTAATGGAAGCAATTATTGATACAAGCGCAATTGTTGGTTTAGTAGATAAGAGTTGCCAGCAGCATGAAAAAATATCAGATATTATAAAAAAAACAGATCTTGACCTGATTGTACCTTCACCTGTAATTCCTGAAGCATGTTATATGCTTAATACAAAGTTTGGACCTTCCATTGAAATAAAATTAATTGAAGAAATAATATCAGTAAATTTTCAAATTGAGATAATTAAATTTTCGGATCTGGCAAGGATTGTTGAAATACTTAAAAAATACATCACCCTGGATATAGGATATGTGGATGGTGCCATAGTTGCAATTGCTGAAAGGCTTAAGATAAACCGTATTTTCACTTTGGACAGGAAGCATTTCAATTCATTAATCCCACTTGGATTTGATTATTTTGAAATTTATCCTGAATAATTATAATTCTGTAAAACTGTGCATAATATGCGCCCTCTCTCTTTCAATAATAGGGAATGAATTTTACTTAAATTTACCTTTATCTAACCTAATTCTGTTTGTACCAGTGTCCAATTAATTTTCTATCACTGTATTTTTTCATTGAATAAAGCATCCTTTCAATATTTTCAAAAGGTGTATCAGGCATTATGGAATTGCTTGGCCCTGAAATATAGCCTCCTCCATCATGATCAAGTATTCCAAATATCTCTCTTATACCTTTTTCTAATTCTTCAGGTGTAGAATTAGGAAGAAACCTCTGTATATCTATTCCCCCGAAAAAGGTAAGGTCCCTGCCAAATTCCTTTACCAGCCTTTTTGAGTCAAGAACAGAAGGCTGAAAATGAAGGACATCCAGTCCGCAATCAATAAGGTCCGGTATTATCTCCCAGATATATCCACAACTGTGCATAATTACATGCATATTATGACTTTTTATCTTTGCAAAAAGCTTCTTATACCAGGGTTTAAAAATCTGCCTGAAAATCTCAGGTTTAAATACAAGGGATCGGGAAAAACCAAGATCATCGCTGAAAAATATACCATCCATACCGGCCTCTGCAAATCCCTCGACTATGCCGCAAAAAAAGTCGCATATCATCCAACCCAATTTTTCAAGTCTTTGCCTTTCAAGATATATATCTGTTAAGAAATCCTCCTCACCCCGAAGCGCTATCATTCTTTCAAAATAAAGAGCCCACCAGTGTCCGGCGATATAGGCATCCTGCTGCTTATGCCTTAAATCCCTGGCATTATAAAAGCGCCCCTTTGCATACGGGTCGGGAAAATTTTTCATTAATTTTTCAAGTTTTTCCCAGCTTCTGGCAAGATCAGATTTGCGCATACCGCTAAATACACCAGGTTCATTTACATAATATATATGGAATTCATCCCTTTCTGGTGCTGGCTCTACAAAACCTTCAGGCATATCATAGCTGACCATTACTATATCATTTGTATAATAATCCATAAGTTCCTTTAATTTTTGCCCGTATTTTTCCCAGGTTTCATCTGCAACCCAGTTATACCACCCTGGAATATCGGAAGGGTTTTTCTTTTCTATTGCTTTTATTACCTCAATTTTACTTAAAGGCATAGACTGTTTATCTTTATTTTGCATTTTACCTTTTAACCCCTGAAAAATTTGACTATTTTTTTTGCGCTTTCTATAACATTTCTATTTGTAAGCGCATACTGGCCTCTTTTTATGCCAAGACTTGAAGATACTGTAAACTGCAGAACAAGACCGCGAGGGCTTAATTTTTCTTTTATCTGTTTAAGATAATCTTCAAGCTCTTCCTCAACTGGAATTATATCTCCGACAACCAGGCAGACCTTTCTTTTGCTTAAGCCTTCCTGCAGGACAACGGCGCTGTCTACATTTCCAAGCATGTAATTGTGAACAGAATTTATTGAATCTATTTTCAGATAATTTTCTATCTGGTGGTTTGCATTTCCGCACCAGTGGACCATGCCCTGCCCGAAAGAACCGAAAAGGCTTTTATATTTATTAAGGACAAATCTCTTAAATAAATCAGGCGATAGTATTACGGCATCATCATCAGAATACCATATGCCTGTTCCATCAGGGGTTTTCACATTAATAAGTCCATTGGATGAATCATTTTTTTCACCATTATAGCTTTTCTGCAACCTGACCCATTTAATCAATGCATCATTTACAACTTCAAATAAATGATCTATCTTTTCAGGAGAATCTTTCATCCAGTAAAAAAGATTTTCATAGCCAACAATAAGGGATGCGCAGTCAAGAGTGCTCTGCATATCAGTGACCCCCACAGGGATATCACTTTTTTCCTTAAAAAGACTTATGGTGTCAAGGACTTTTTTTGATAAGGGATTTGAAAAAAAATCAGGCATTTTAATTTCATCTATATCCTGTAATTCCTTTACTCCATAGGTTGTGCATGCGGGGTCGTCAGTTTTGAAAAATTTTATATTGCAGCCAAAAAGGTTTGGCACAACACCAACGCCATACCATGGCATAAGATAAGGTATATAATCATCGTCAATATTGCCCAGATGCTCTATTATTCCATTTACCTGGAAAGAAAGCATGCTTTCCGGCTTATCAAAAATATCCTCAGGTATTTCCTCTGGAGAATGCCCTGTAAGCCAGTATGAATTTGTCTGCAATATAAGAGGCACTTCCGAAAAATCCTTATTCTCATAATTAAAGGCTCTGTTAATTCTTTCAATAGAGTCTTTGTATTTCTGTGAATTAAAATATTCTGAAATCATTTTTTTGTACTCCTAAAGTTAAAGTATTTTTATTTATAAATATCTTTAATATTGAGAAAGTTTCTTACAGCTCTCCCTGATAATAAGAGAGGTCGGTATTTCATAAACCTTTTTCTCTACTTCTTTTTTTTC
>JAFGMJ010000017.1 GCA_016927635.1 Actinomycetota bacterium | reverse complement strand
TCCAGATGCCATATTTAACAGCTTTTCTTCATCATATTCACTTTTGGACAGACAGCCCATATTCTGGCCTTCATAAAATACCATTGTTCTGTCAGTAATACCTATTATTTCCGGCAAATAAGTGGATACTATTATCACCAGGTTGCCTTCATTGAGTATTTCTTCAATTATTTTATAAATTTCAAATTTAGCACCAACATCCACCCCGACAGTAGGTTCATCAAAAATAAATATCCTGCTGTTACCGCACAGCCATTTTGCAAATACCACTTTCTGCTGGTTGCCACCGCTTAAATTAATGACTTTTTGTTTGAGTGAAGGTGTCTTTATATTCAATGCATCAGTGTATCTTTGTGCATTATTTCTCTCTTTAACTGTATTTATAAAACCTGCCCTGGAAATGCTTGCATATGAGGCCAGGTTTATATTCGTTGCCACATCAAGAATTAAGGCAAGTCCCTCTTTTTTCCTGTCTTCAGGCAAAAAGCTTATTTTATGCTTAATTCCATCAATTGGAGACTTAATGCTTACCTTTTTGCCGTTAATAAGTATTTCTCCTGAATCATAATTTATTCCGCCGAAAATGCTTTTTGCTATGCCTGCCATACCTGAACCAATAAGCCCGTAAAAACCCAGCGCTTCGCCTTCTGACAGTTCAAAACTTATATCTTTAAATTCATTACCTTTTGAAAGGTTTTTAACCTCAAGGATTTTCTTTCCAATTTTTCTATCCTGCAGAAAATAGGTGCTGCCAATCTTTCTACCCACCATCATTGATATTATGGATTCTTTATTGGTATCTGCTACCGGGATTGTTTTTACTTCCATTCCGTCTTTAAGAACTGTCACTATATCACAAATTGCAAATATCTCTTCCAGTCGATGTGATATATAAATTATTCCAATATCTTTTTCTTTTAATTTGTTGATTAGTTTAAATATTTCTTCTGTTTCCTCTTTGGTAATAAGCGCAGTCGGTTCATCAAATATTATCACCCTGCTTTCCTGATGGATGATTTTTGCAATAAGGATCATTGCCTGTTCAGCTGTTGAAAGGTTCTTTACCTGTATGCCCGGATCTATATTAACGTCAAGTTCCTTAAGCACTTCCCCTGCAACCCTGTGCATTTTACTCCAGTCAACAATCCCCATCTTTTTCCTGGGTATCTTGCCAAGGAAAAAATTTTCTGCCACAGTAAGATTATTTGCAAGATGAACGTCCTGGTAAACAGCAGCTAGGCCGTATCTTCTTGCCTGTATGGGATTTTTTATTTCAACTTTTTTGTCTTCAATATAAATCTCACCGGAATCAAAATTGTCATAAACACCCATCAAAATCTTTATAAGCGTTGATTTTCCCGCTCCGTTTTCGCCAACCAGCCCATGCACCTCACCTCTCCTTATCGTAAAGTCAACGCCCTGCAGAGCTCTGACTCCTGGAAAAGATTTGTATATATTATTCATTTTTACTATGACTTTTCCATTTTCACTCATTAAATCACCCTGTTTTATATTTTTATATATTTTCCTGATTACCTGCCCTGACCTTTTTTAAGCCAGGACAGGTAATCAAAGCAATCATGTAACAAGTAACTTAATTTACTTTATCTCTATCAGTGTAGGATCTAAGAATTCCGCAGCTTCCTGTGTGCCTACATCATCTTTATCAAATACAACTGTTGGCAGAAGATTATCCCTTGGAATTATTTCGCCTTCAAGGTTAAGTGATCCGCCTTCAAGAATTTTCAGGGCTGCTTCCATGCTCTGATAACCAATCTGGAAAGGATCCTGAAGCACAAGTCCTTTTAAATTTCCATCTTCAAGGCCTGCAATAGCTTCAGGGCTTGAGTCCCATCCGATTAATGTTATTTTATCAGAAACTCCCTGTTCCCTGAATACCTGTATAGCTGCAGGAAGAGTTGGGCCTGCATCAAGATAAACACAGGTTAGTTCATCGCCATAAGCTGAAATCTGGTCCTGTGTAAGAGTAACTTCCTTCATTGAATCAACATCACTGTATACCCATTCAAGAAATTCCATGTCAGGAGCAAGTTCCATTACCTTATCCTGGAAACCGTTACACCTGTTCTGGAGCGATACAAGTCCTGCAAGTGCAGAGTGTATGGCTATTTTACCTGTGAGGGGTTTGTTATTTGCCTTAAGATAATCAATCAGGTACTCAGCTGCCATTTCACCGCCGCCATAATCGTATGAGAGAAATTCAGCTGAATAATTATCGTTATACTGCTTTATTGAATCACCGCACATAACTGCAGGTATCCCTGCTTCAATAAATCTCTCTGCAATCGGCGCCATTGTCTCAGGATTTATAAGAGCCATTACAACTGCATCCGGCTCTGTTACCAGAACATCCTCAAGTATTGCAAGGCCTTCTTCAACGGCAGCGTCATCTTTTGCGGCATAAAGGGTTGCATTTATTTTATCAGGATTTTCTTTTGCATAATTCATTCCGCCAATCCTTACATGAATCCAGAAAGGCTGGGCCTGCGATTTTACTACAAATGCGATGTCATAAGGTCCTGCTGCAGCTTCGGTTTCTGCAGCTTCTGTCTCAGCAGCTTCGGTTTCTGCTGCTTCGGTTTCTGCTGCTTCGGTTTCTGCTGCTTCGGTCTCTGCTGCTTCGGTCTCAGCAGCTGTTTCCTGCTTGCATCCAGCTAAAGAAAAACTTACAGCCAGCATCACTGCAAGCACAAAAACCATTGTTAAAACTAATACTTTTTTCATTTACTTTTCTCCTTAATAATCATATTATTTTTTAAATCTTATCCTGGCATCTGTCAGTGAAAAATATCTTATTATTTTACTGGCAGATGCTTTAAGAAAAACTTGTTATAGAAATCACCCCCTTCCGAACATTTTATTTTTTATGACTGATTTTTGATTACCCTCCTTTTCATGCTAATTTTTGCATTTCAATCTATAAACATAAGTTTAAGATGGCAAGGACCATTTCCTTATCATAGGTCTCTATGCCCCAGTGCTTAGCTGTTATAAGAATATCATCGGCCATTGCATCAAGCTCATTTGAAGGCATGCCTGCCTCTTTAAATGTAGTTGGTACCCCTATTCTTTTAAACCATTGTTCCAGCGCATCTATTCCTGCTTTTGCAGTCTTTTCACTTATATCTCCATTTATTCCAAATACTTCACGGGCAAAGACCGAGTATTTTTCAATTCTTTCCTTCAGGTGAAATTTCATCACTGCGGGTATTGATACAGACATGGCAGAACCGTGAGCAAGATCATAAAAGGCTGAAAATGTGTGACCTACCATATGTATCGGCATATCAAAAGAACCCAGGCCGCATACATAGAAGCCGTTCCATGCAAATGTTGAGGCCCACATCATCGTGGCCCTTGCCTGTGCATCCTGAGGGTTGCCTATTAATTTATCCAGGCAATCCATAATTGTTTTAATCATTCCCTGTGCATACCTGTCCTGCATAGGCGCCCATGGGTCATTGTGATTTATATATCCCTCCATAAGATGAGAAACTATATCAGTTGCAGATATGGCTGTCTGAAGTATTGGTATGGAGTATGTCAGCTCCGGATCAAGTATGGAAAGTTTTGGAAACATAAGAGTATTTACAAATCCTTCCTTCCTTTTAAGCTCGTCATTTGAAATCACGGAAGTGGCATTCATTTCTGAGCTTGTCGCAGGTATTGTAAGCACAGTGATTACCGGAAGCGCTTTATCCACCTGGCCAGTGCCTTCTGCAAGGTCCCAAACATCCCCGTCATAAAAAGCGCCCATAGCCATGGCTTTTGCGGTATCTATTACGCTGCCCCCGCCCACTGCAAGAAGAAAATCAGGTTTTTTATCTTTAGCTATCTTAACCCCTTCTCTTATATGCTCAACAGTCGGGTTTGATTTAACACCAAAAAATGAAATGACATCAATACCTGAACCTTTAAGGGAATTTATAGCCTTATCGTAAAAACCAAGTTTTTTAACCAGAGCCTCATCATAAGTTACAAGCATTGCTTTTTTGCCATAAGGCAATGCCAGCTCTCCAAGCTTGTTTATATTGCCTTCACCAAAAACTATTTTGGTTGGTATGTAGTACTCAAATGGAAACATTATCTATCCTCCTGTACTTATTTGATTTTTTTAATATTTTTAATTTCATCATAGAAATATTGTCTTAGGGTTACTTTTACCTGAGCTCTGCAACAGATTCCGTCATTATAAATATTGTCTTAAGTTCAATATTTTCAGCTTCATAGTTGTCCATCCCTTTTTTAATCCTTTCCAGCATGAGTTTTCCGGCAATCAGGCCTATTTCATCAAGGGGCTGGCAAATGCCTGAAAATTCCGGTCTTATTAAAGATACAAAGCTGTAATTGGGAAATTTTGAAAGCTGGTCAAAAGCTATCACTGAAACCTCTTCAGGGATATTTATATTGTATTCAAGCCTTGCTTTTAATGCCCCTGCAGACAGGTATATATTAGAACAGAATATAAGGGTGGGCGGTTCCTTTAAATTCAACAGTCTCATAAAGTCTCTTTTTGCGTCATCCTGTTCATAAGAACCGCTGGTAACTGTTATGTATTCTTTTCTCAGTTCAAGCTGATTAAAATCCAGAGCATCCCTGTAGCCTTTAAATCTTTCATCATCTGTATAGCTTCTGACACCTCTCATCATGGCTATTTTTTTATGGCCCTTTCTTATACAAAGTGATATTGCATCAAATGTGGACTGGTAATTATCGGTTACAACGCTGTCGCATTTGATTCCCGGAATGAGCCTGTCAAGTAAAACTACTGGAATCTTGTTTTTAAGACATTCTTTGACATGTTCACCGTCATAGCTGCTTGTTGCAAGTATTATTCCGTCGACTTTTTTATTTACAAGGTTTCTGACCTGTTCTTTTTCAAGAGCTTCGTCAATGTTGTAATTGTTCAAAATTATATAATAATTGTTTTTACTGACAAATTTTTCAAAGGCGCGAAGTATTGGAGGGAAAAACTGGTCTGTAATGACTGGTATTACAACGCCTATTGTATTTGTCTTGTTTGACTTAAGTCCGCTGGCAAGAGGATTGATATTGTAATTCAGTTCTTTTATCGCTTTTTGTATTTTCTCAGCATTATTATTCCTGACAGTCTTGCCGTTTAAAAAACGGGATATGGTTGCTTTTGAAACACCGCTTAGTTTTTCAACATCAAATATTGTTACCAAATAATAAACCCCTTATTTAATAAAAGATTGTAATTATTGTCCGGATTAAGATATCCCGTTTTTAAATTGCAGTTTCTCTTTCCTGTCTCATCGTCTCTACAAGTGCTTTTATATTCTCTATGGGTACGTCATGCATTATTTCCTGGGCAGTTCCCATTATATGGCCCCCGCCTTTTCCCAGTATGCGTATGGTCCTTCTTGATTCCTGCCTCACTTCGTCAGGGCTGCCGAATGGAAGAAGATGCTGCGTATCTATTCCACCATAAAAAACCAGGTCTTTTCCAAATTCTTTTTTAAGATACTCTATATCCATTACAGGTTGTACCGGTTCAAGCACCCTCAGGCCTATGTCGATAAGATCCGGTATATATTCTGTTATATTTCCACAGGAGTGTATCCAAACCGGTATATTTGCATCAGTATACACTTCAAATACTCTTTTAAGTCTCGGAAGAAGCATTCTCCTGAAATCTGCTTTGGAGAAAAATGGGCCATAATTTGTACCCAGGTCGTCGCCATGGTGGCCTACCCTGGCGCCAAGAGCAACCTTTTTCTTTGCCACTTCGACTTTGTAGTCAGTTATTTTTTCTAGAAGCTCCTCTATTACATTTGGCTTTAAAAGCATGTATTCCATGAAGTTTTCCCAGCCGACCAGCGAATATGCTCTTTCATATATTCCAAGATATCCTGACGGCCATACAAACCTGTCATCCGGGTCTTCTTTTATAGCTTTTTCTATTTCGCTGAAATTTCCGGCCTTATTTATATCAGGAACTGTATAAAGTTTTACAGCCTCTTCAATGCTTTTGCCGAATATGGCTCTGTTAACATCAGGGGGCATAAATTCAATAGCCCTTTTATAGTCCTTTGCGCCCAGAGGGGCAAAAGCGGCAAAAAAACACTTAAAGTCCACTTTTATTCCAAGGCCCCAACTGTCATATACCACCTTGTTTTCCCAGTCCGGGCAGCAGTAGCCCTTTTCCTTCAGTTCCTCTATTATTGGCCTTACGCTGTGGTAAAAAAGAGGTTTGTCATGCAGTGTTAGAACGAGCATAAGATGATTGTCAAGGTAATCCTCCAGTTCATCCCCAGAATTCAAACCCAGCGCAAGACTGACCTCCTTATCGCGGGTACGGTCTGCAAAAATCAGATTACCCGGTAAATAGTCCACTTCTTGTCCATCTATTATTCTCTGAACTCTTTCTTTCCTGGTAAGTTTTGAAATCATTAGCAGTCCTTTCAAAAATTCAATTCTTTAGAATTTTCTTCTAATCAGGTTTATTTATATATTAAATAAAATAAAAACGTTCTTATTATTTAATTAATAATTTTTATTTATTTTAAATTTACAATAATTTCTGTTATTATTGTGCTTAATAATCTGGGTATTTTAAATGAGAATGTTTTCATTTTTATATCATTATAATGAGCATATGCCATTTTGTAAAGTTTTTTTTAAAAATTAAAAATAATATCTTATCTGGAAGGAAAAAATCATATGAAATCAAAATATCTCGCAGGAATAGATATAGGCACTACCGGCGCCAAGGCCGCATTATTTGACCTTGAGGGCAATTGCCTTGCAAGTGCATACAGGGAATATCCGTGTTCTTATCCCAGGCCAAACTGGATAGAGCAGGACCCTGAAAGCCTTGTAGCATATGCAATGGAAGCTTCAAAAGAAGCTATTTACAAATCTGGCGTAAAAAATACCGACATTGCCGCACTGGCAATTTCTTCACAGAGAAGCTGCACGATTTTTATAGATAAAAACGGAAAGCCATTAAGGCCAATGATTTCCTGGCAGGACAGCAGGTGTTATGCCGAACTGGAAGAAATAAGGTCCAAGATCTCTGATATGGATTATTATAAAATAACAGGATTTCCAAATAATACTGCATGGCTTTTGCCTAAAATCCTCTGGATAAGAAAAAATGAACCCGGCATATGGGAAAAGACTTATAAGCTGGTACAGCTGCATGACTTCACAGTTAATGCATTCGGTGCTGACGGCTATTTTAATGATATATCAGATGCAGGATTTTCCGGTTTGTGGGATACAAACGAGTTGAAATGGAGCCCTGAGCTTATGAATATATTTGATGTTGACGAAAAAATCCTTCCAATTCCTACGCCCTCTGCGAAACTTATAGGAAGTATATCGAAAGAAGCTGCAAAAAAAAGCGGATTTTTGGAAGGGATGCCAATAGTGACCGGAGCAGGTGACCAGAACAGCGCTGCTGTAGGCGCAGGTCTTGTAGAAAATGGGTGCATCTCTATATCAATGGGAACAGCAGGAAATGCAAATGCATATACCGACATGCCATTCAGGGATGCCGCAGGTAAAATAATGGTTGTAAATCATGCAATATATGGAAAATGGCAGCTGGAAGGTCATCAGGCTGGTGCAGCGGGAGTATACAGGTGGTTCCGTGATGAGATAGGGCTTCATGAAAAATATATTGCAGAACAAAATAACAGTGATGCATATAAGCTGCTGGATGAGCTCGTTATAAAAACACCTGCGGGTTCAAGAGGCCTTGTATTTATGCCTTTCCTTGCAAGCGCGGCAGCTCCAAGGTGGAACCCTGACGCCAAAGGCGTACTATCAGGGCTTACATTTGCGCATGACAGGGGCTGTCTTGCAAGGGCATTTCTTGAAGGTATAACACTTGAAATGAAAGATATTCTTAAGTCATTGCTGGCATCAGGAATAAAACCCGAAAAAGTAATTCTTCAGGGGGGGTCGTCCAAATCCGGTATCTGGAACCAGATACAGTCAGATATGTATAATCTTCCTGTAAGGACTTTAAGATATACAGATGCAGCAGTAATGGGTGCAGCAATAATGTCAGGAGTCGGGTCCGGAATCTTTACTGACATTAAAGAAGCAGCAAAAATAATGGTTAAAGCAGATCAGGAATACGCACCAGTACAGGAAAATGTCAAAATATATGATGATCTTTATGATATATACTGCAGAATATATTCCAGCTTTGAAGATAATAAAATTTTTGAGGCTATCTCAAAATTCCAGGTTAAACTGGGTCTTTAGTTTATACATAAATCAAAAGCAGCACAAACATTTGAAGAAAACATGTTTTTAAACCCGGGTGGAGAGCATAATTCTCCCCCCGGGTGAGAAGGAAATATTTTAATCAGCAGTTGGCAAGCATATCGTCAACTTTAATTTCTTCCCATTTCATGCCAAACATACTGTAAGCTGAATAATCAAACATGCTGGAGAGCTGTCTGCCTTTTTCTGTAAGCATGTCATAATCTGACTGTTCCATTTTCCAGCCTATTGCACCCAGGTTATCATTTAATTGCTGTATATTTATAATCCCTACAAGCGCAGTAGTAATGCCTGGTTTATTATATATGACCCAGTTAAGCGCAACCTGGGCAACGGTTTTTTTGTATTTTGCTGCAAGCCCGTCAAGTATATCTACCATCTTGAGGCTATTGTCAAAAGCTTCATCCTTGAAAAACAGCGTTATGGTCCTGATATCGCCTTCTCTTTGTGGAATATCTCTTTTTGACCTTATGCTTCCTGTAAATAAACCCTGCCCCAGCGAGGAATAAGTAAGCATGGCTATATTATGCTTTATACAGGTATCAAGTATGCCCATAGCCTCTATTTCACGCCACATAAGGTTATATGCTGACTGGCATGCTGTTATTGGAGCAACGGCAACTGCTCTTTCAAGCTGTTCAGAGTTAAAATTTGAGACTCCTATATATCTTACCTTTCCCTCTTTCTGTATCTTTGCCATTGCCTCTATCGTCTCTTCAATAGGTACTGCCAAATCAGGATAATGGACAAGATAAAGGTCGAGGTAATCAATGCCAAGCCTCTGTAGGCTGTGCTCTACAAGAACAGGTATTCTTTTCGGGCTTGCCCCGCCCTTTGATACAATTGAAACCTTGTCGCGCAAACCTTTTATCGCTTTGCCCACAACAAGTTCTGAGTCGCTGTAGCCTATCGCTGTGTCTATCATATTAATTCCGCTGTCGACAGATTTCTTCAGCGCCTCAATAGCCTCTTTCTCAGGGATTTCCCCCCAGTAATTGGTGCAACCATAGGACCATGTGCCCAGAGTTATGACGCTTACATCCAAATCCGAATTTCCCAGTTTTCTGTACTCCATTTGATTTTCCTTTCTAACTTAAATAATATATTTCTTCTGATAATCTATGCTCTAATTTTTTGATTCCTTCTTAAAATATCAATATAAACTGCAATAAGAATAATCACACCTTGAGCAGTCTGCTGTAAAAACGAATTAAGGCCCACAATAACTAAGCCGTTATTTACAATATTCATAATAAATATACCGATAAGGGTTCCGATCATTGAGCCGTATCCTCCGCCAAGAGCAACTCCACCTATTGAACAACCTGCAATAACCAGCATCTCCCATCCCTCTCCTATAACTGGATGCCCTTGATTCATATAAGCAGCAACAAGTACTCCTGAGAGTGCTGCAAGCATTGCAAGTATAACATAATTTATATATCGTACTCTTCTTGTATTGATACCTGAAAGTTTTGCAACTTCTTTATTACTGCCTGTAGCATATATGCTTCTGCCAAATATTGAATTTCTTAATAATATTTCAAAGACAATAATCAGTATTATAAATAAAATAAATGGCATCGATATGCCAACTATTGTATCTCCTATCTTTGCTATTGGTATTTGGGAATTACCAATGTCTAAAAAACTTTGTGGAAGAGGATAAACAGTTTTACCGCCTGTAACAACCATAACAAAACCTCGAACTGCCCACATTGTTCCGATTGTAGCTACAAAAGCCGGAAGTTTTAAGTCAACAACCAAATAACCATTTATAAACCCTACTATTGAACAAATGGCCATAGTAATAATAATACAACCTATTACCCCTATCCATTCATAAGGGGTGTTTAAAAATCCTAAACATGAAGTCTTGAGCATTAAAATGCCGCTTAATACAGCACCAAGACCTGCAACTGATCCAACAGATATATCAAAATCACCGCTTAAGAGAGTCAATGTTTCCCCAACAGCAATAATGCCAAAAAAAGCAAGTGTTTTTATTACAGACAAAACATTTGCTATCGATAAAAATGCTGGATTAATAAAATAAAACAATAAAATTAATAAAAAAGCCGGTATCAATATTCCAACTTCTTGAATAGAAAATATTTTTGCCAAGAAGGATCTTTCATTCTTTTTTAAACTAGAGTTGTTTTTTCCCAAAATCACTTATTTTCCTTTAAAATTATTTTTATTATCTTTCTTATTTTATTTATTCTATTTTATTGCCGAGAATTCTATTGCGACGTTTTATATCCATAATTACAGACAATATCATTACTGT
>JAFGMJ010000165.1 GCA_016927635.1 Actinomycetota bacterium | reverse complement strand
TGAATTTGTTATTTCCGACCTGTTTAAATAATGCTGCCACTCTTGCATCGGCTGCACTTCTTAAAATCTCGATAACCCCATCATTTGCAGAAAAAGGCAGGCAAAGTCTTTTAAAATCTTTCTGCATCACATAGGAGTAAATTATTTTTTTGGACTTTACCAGTTTTATCCTTTTTAACACCAGTTCAAGCAATTTAAACCTGTTAAATGGTTCATTTTCATATATAAAAGAAAAAACATCTGATGGCACAACGCCATATTTAAGCAGATCGCTTACTATTTTATGCACTTGATGGGTTGTGTTTTCATACTGGAATTTTCCTGTATCAGTGATTATCCCGGTGTAGAGACTGATTGCAATATTAAAATTAATCATTTTTTCAAAACCATACATTAAAAGCTCATATACTATCTCAGCTGTAGCTGACTTTTCAGTTGCAATTATGTTTATATCCCCATATTCCGTATTGCCCAGATGATGGTCGATATTAATAATTGTTTTTGCCATATCTTTTAATTTTTTAAGGTCTGTATTAAACCTGTTTTCGTCAGCACTATCAAGGCAGATACAGACACAATCTTTATTCATACATTCGGGCCAGACATCGTTTACAAACCTGTTTATTTTATCTATATGCGGAAGAAACTTATACTGGTATGGAATATCACTGTTGCAGAGCATTGAGACTTTTTTATCAAGAGATTTCAGGAGCTCATAAAGGGCCAGTTGCGAACCCAGGCAATCGCCATCGGGAAAATCATGGGTTATTATCAAAAAATTATCATTATTTTTAATAATATTTTGTACTTCTGCAAATGATTTTTCAAAGTTTTGAGAAAGTATTTCCTGTTTATCCATTTTCTGTTTTTTTGAGATCCTCGATTATTTCAGAGATTTTCATTCCTTTATTTATTGAATTATCATAAATAAATTTAAAATCCGGCATTGTCCTGAGCTTAATCCTGTTTTTAATATTATTCTTTATAAAGCCTTCACACTTTTTCAGAACATCAAGAGAGCCTTCTATCTTGTTTTCATCATCCATTACACTTATATATATATTAAGGTAATGAAAATCAGAAGAAAGCCTTACGCCAGTTATCGTAATAAAACCTAATCTTGGATCTTTTATTTTTGAATTAATAATGAAGCTTATTTCCCTTTGAAGGTCTATTTCAAGCTTTTTTAACCTATCCATAACAAAACCTGTTTTTAACGGGGTACTTCAACCTGTTTATATATTTCCAGTAAGTCTCCCTTGTTTATATCCTGGAAATTTTCAAGCCTTATTCCGCATTCATACCCTGCAGCAACTTTTTTTACATCTTCCTTGAATCTGTGCAGAGATTCAATTTTGCCATCATAAATTATTCTTCCATCCCTCGTCAGTCTCGCTGAGTCGCCTCTTTCGACCTCACCGTCAAGTATGTAGCTTCCTGCCACTATGCCAACCTTAGAGATCTTGAAAACTTCCCTTACTTCAGCATTGCCTTTTATTTTTTCCTCATATTCAGGCTCAAGAAGACCCCTGGATGCAAGCTTTATATCATCTATAAGTTTATATATTATATTATATGTTCTTATTTCCACTTTTTCATCTTTAGCAAGCTGTTTTGCTTTAGATGTTGCTATTACGCCAAATCCTATAACAATTGCATCAGACGCTGATGCAAGCAGTATGTCACTGTCTGAAATAGCGCCAACTGCCTTATGTATGACTTCTAATCTTATATTGTTTTCTTCAGCATCTTTTAAAGCCTTTTCAACTGCGTCAAGAGACCCGAATGATTCAGATTTTAAAATTATCTTCAGTCTCTTTATTTCAATTTCCTTTGAAAGCTCAGAGAGGTCTTCCAGTGTTATATGTTTTTTTACTTCCCTGGCCCTTAAAGACTGTTTCTGGTACAACCTTCTGTTTATTATTTCCTTTGCCACTTTTTCACTTTTCACAACAAAGAATTTATCGCCAGCATTTGGGACAATACTGAAACCGGATATTTCTACTGGCTGTGAGATCTCAGCTGCAGCTATAAGCTCGCCCCTGTCATTTCTTATTGTCCTTATCCTGCCGTAAGAATTACCCGTAACAAAGCAGTCGCCAGTCTTTATCTTTCCCCGTCTTATAAGAACAGTGCCCACAGCTCCAAGATTTTTATCAAGCTTGGACTCAATTATAATTCCGCTGCCTTCAACAGAAGGGTTGCCTTTAATATCGTTCATCTCTGCTACAAGCAGTATCATTTCTAGAAGTTCTTCGATGTTTTGCCTGTTTTTAGCAGATATATTTACAAAAATAGTATCGCCGCCCCATTCCTCAGGGACAAGTTCATATTCAGTAAGCCCCTGTTTTACTTTATCCGGATTGGCATCAGGCAGGTCTATTTTATTTATTGCTACGATTATTGTAACATTGGCATCCTTTGCGTGGTTTATCGCTTCAATGGTCTGAGGCATTATTCCATCATCTGCAGCAACTACTATTATAGCAATATCAGTTACTCTTGCGCCTCTTGCACGCATTGATGTGAATGCTTCATGGCCAGGTGTGTCTATGAACGTGATTTTCTTTCCTTTATAAATTGCCTGATAAGCGCCGATGCTCTGCGTTATACCTCCCGCTTCACCTGATGCAACGTCTGCTTTTCTTATAGCGTCAAGCAGTGTTGTCTTTCCATGGTCAACATGCCCCATAACTGTCACTATTGGAGGCCTGGGCTTTAAATCTTTTTCTGCATCCTGGAATATTTCATCTATTTTTTCATCAAAATCTATTATTGAATATTTAAAACTGAACTCGTTTGATAAAATCTCTATTATATCCCTGTCAAGAGACTGGTTTAAATTAAATATTTCTCCCATATTAAAAAGAGTCTGTATTATCTCTTCAGATGAAATACCTATTTTTTCAGATAGCTGTTTTATTGATATGCCTTCAGGAATTTCCAGCACTTTTTTCATTTCAGGCCGCCTGGAAACTTTTTCCCTGGTTTTTTCATCCAGTTTTTTTTCTTCTTTTTCAGTTATTTTTTCTGATATTTTTTCAGGTTCCGGTATTTTTTTAGCTGCTGCGGGTTTAATCCTTGTCCTTAACCTGCCCTCTTTTTCTTCTTTATCCAGCTCCTTATCAAGCACCTTTTTAATATTTATTCTTTTTTCCTCATTCCATGGTTGCCTGCTCTTAAGGCCTTCGGGGGCCTTTTCTTTAAGCATTGTCTTCTTGATAAATTTCTCTTCCTCTATATCTTCAAAACTTTCATCTTCATCTGCTTTTTCTAAAATATCAGGTTCCATAGAAACCTTTGGATGCACCGGTTTCTTTTTGTTTTTTACAACCTTTTTATGTTTTTTTTCGTGTTCAGGTTCAGATATTTGTTTATCTTTTAAAACCTTTAAATCTTCTTCCGTATATGATTGCTGTGCTTTTAAAACCTCTTTTTTTACATTGTCTTCTGCTTCTGCATGCTTTTCTGTAGTTGTGGCAGAAACTGTCTCTATTCTTTTATCTTTTATTTCAGCTTTTAGGGTTTCCTTTTTTTCAGTTTCAGGTTTTTTAGCAGCCTTTATATCTTCCAGGCTTTTTTCACCAGCTTTTTTTGCGATGGCTTTGCTTTTAACTGCCGGCTTTTCTTTCTTTGCAACAGTTTTTTTAACTTTTTCAGTGATTTCTTCAACTGCTTCAGCTTGGCCAGACATTTCGATCTGGGCTTCTTCAGCCTGTTCTTCTGGTTCTGCACTCTGTCCGCTGTCATTAATTTTTATCCATTTTATTTTAGAAGCTGTAATTTTTTTCGCAGGTGCTTTTTTAACTGTTTTTGTTTTAACAGCCTTTTGCGCCGGCTTTTCAGAAGGCTTTTTTTCAGACTTTACAGACTGGGATTTAAACTCAGCAATCAGGCTGTTTTTTTGATCTTCATCAATTGAAGAACCATTGCTTTTAACCTTAATGCCCAGTTTTTTACAAATAGCCATCAGCTGGTCAGAAGTAGTATTCAGTTCATTTGCAATTTCAAATATTTTGAATGCGCTCATATTTTAATCAAGCCTTTTTTTAATTTTGATTTTTTTCCTGTCTTTCTTTTCTTGCCTCATCAAGCTCTGCTTCAAATTGAGTCTCGCTTTTTATATCTATTTTCCAGCCGGTAAGCTTTGCTGCAAGCCTTGCATTCTGCCCTTCCCTTCCAATTGCCAGTGAAAGCTGATCATTGGGAACTACAATGACTGCAAATTTTATTTCATCATCCGTCAGGACTTTCAAAACTTTTGCAGGACTTAAAGCATTTCTTATAAAAACAACAGGATCTTCACTGTAGTCCACAATATCTATTTTTTCTCCTTCAAGCTCATCCACAATCATTTTAACCCTGCTGCCTTTTGGCCCGACACAGGCTCCTACCGGGTCGACATTTCTGTCATTTGACATGACAGCTATTTTAGTCCTGTACCCAGCCTCTCTTGCAATGCTTTTTATTTCAACTACCCTTTCACTTATTTCAGGCACTTCCAGTTCAAAAAGCTTTTTTACAAGCCCTGTATGAGTCCTTGAAACAATGACCTGGGGCCCTTTGGTGGTTTTTCTAACTTCAGATATAAAGCATTTTATTCTTTCACCGTGCTTATATTTCTCACCGGGAACCTGTTCGTGATGCGGCAGCAAAGCTTCCACTTTACCAAGGTCAACAAGTGTCCATCTTGAGTCATTCTGCTGTACTATTCCGGTAACCATATCTCCTATGCGGTCCTTAAACTCATCATACATGATTTCCCTTGAGGCTTCCATTATCCTCTGCCTTATTACCTGCTTGGCAGTTTGAGCAGTAACCCTGCCAAAATCCCCGGGGGTAACCTCTATCTCTGAAGACTGGTAATCAGAATCTATGTTTTCATCAAGTATTTTAAATACTTTTATTTCACCATTTTTTTCATTTAAATCTATTCTAATTGTGTCTTCGTCATCATAGATTTTCTTGTAAGACGCACTCAGAGCTACCTTTAAAGCATCTATTATGGTATCCATTTTGATACCCTTTTCTTTTTCAAGCTCTCTTAATGCTTCAATCAATTTTCTGTTCAATAAAATCACCCTGAATTAATTAAATTTCCATTTTTAAGTTCCTGCATTTTAAAAATCCCAAATCAAACCAGCCGCTTTAATGCAGTATTTTTAAAAGTCACAGCGCCTCAATTATATGCCATGCGCCTGACGGGCAAATGGAACATGATAAAATACTGGCAATAAATCAATAATAAAAATAGTGGGTCAAGCCCACTATTTGAAGATTTATTATCTTTCTATCTAAAAAACCTAAATGATTATATCATATTGAAAAAATTATTAAAATATCATGATAAAACAGATATTTTAACCGGTTTCAGCAAGTATTGATTTTATTTTTATGTCATCGTAAATATCTTTGCAGACATTGAATTCATGGCAATGAGGGCACCTGGCAGGAAATGATTTTACTTTATAGTCTTTTTGACACTTTGAACACCTGATGCTTATGCTTGTCTTGTAAAACTTGAGCTTTGCTTTTCTTAAAACATCGTCATCTTTTGTCAAAAATTCATAGTAAAACTTTATAGATTCAGCCTCAAGGCTGGAAAGAGGGTTAAGCTCAATATCTATTCTTTCGATATTGATAAGGTTTTTTTCTTTGATTATTCTCTTTACTATTTCAATTAATGAACTTGTTATAGAGTATTCATGCATATACAGAAAAAAATATATTTATTTCTTTTAATATCTTATCAATTATTAACGGGAATCTTTGTTTAAGGGTCTCCGACAGTTCAAGTGAAAAAATCTCGGTTTGTGCGGGCACTATGCCAAATATTAATATTTCCGGAAGGGTTTCAGTAATTGAAATGACTTTTAAGCTGTCAACCAGCTCCAGCTGGTGAAGAGAAAAATTTTCTGACTGTCTTTTTCTTAAGTCTTCAATGCCAAGCTTAAAAACTGTTCCCGGTTCATAGCCCTCTGCTTTAATGCAGTCTATTATCACCATCTTTTTAATATTATCGGCAAGATATAGACCAATATCTATTGAAGAGGTGCCTATATCAACAAAGCCGGTATGCTTCAAAAAATAAAATTCTTTTTTGGTTTCTTCTGCTGGCCCGGCATCAGATGAAATAAGCCTCTGCAGTTCTTTTAATACATGCAACCCTATACCTTCATCTGAAAGAAGGATATTTCCTGCCCCTATTATGAGTTTATCAATTCCTGTACTGCTAATGCTTTCCCTGTTTTTCATAACCGGTAACTACAGACTTATAAAAATCAACTACCTTGGGGCCGGTTGAACCAAGATAAAAATGAAGTAAAGTGGTGAGTACAAAAATCCAGGATATGACAAAATGCCAGGCGCGTATATTTGCCAGCCCTCCAAAAAAGTTATTAAACGCCGTAAATCTTGGAATAAAGTACATTGCTATGCCCGTTATTCCCTGGGCCAGCAAAAGTATTGGCCATAAAGTGTATACAAGTTTCTGGCCCGGGTTGTATTTTCCCCAGTGCTTTGGGCTTGGAATTCCAACAAAAATATCATAGAGATAATGTTTTACAAGAAGGGGCATGTCTCTTAAATCTCTCCATGTAAAAAGCAGCTCTTTTATTTCTCCAGTAACTAAAGTGTAGTATATTTTGTATACAAAGGTCCATCCTATTATATACATAAATATAAAATGAATATATCTGGCCATTTCAAGAGTAGGAAACAGCCTGAACCATCCAGGCGCATATATTTGAAAACCTGTAAGTATCAGCATAACCATTGATACAAGGTGAATGACATGTATGATTCTTGTCAGAACTGTATGCTTATAAAGAAATTTATGCCTGCCTTTTTTAATTATTATTTCTTTTTTTGCTGCCCGAGCCAAAATATACCCCCTTCTCTAGCAAATCCTGAATTTTAATACTTCTTTGTCGCCCTCCATCACATGCACCGCACATGCCAGGCATGGGTCAAATGAACGTATTATCCTGCCAAGTTCAATGGGATTATCAGGATCTGCAACAGGCGCGCCCATAAGAGCCTGCTCATATGGCCCCATATTTCCATAATCATCCCTTGGCCCGGCATTCCATGTTGTCGGGACTACAGCCTGGTAATTTCTAATTTTCCAGTTGTCCAGTGAAACCCAGTGCCCAAGCGAACCCCTTGCAGCTTCTGTAAGCCCTGCACCTTCGGCAATCCTTGGTATATCATGTTTTGTATGCACTGGAGCTGACAGGTCTATCTGGTCAATCCACTGATCCATTTTTGCTGTTAAAAGCTTAAGCTCAAGTGCCCTTGCGGCATGCCTGCCCATTGTTGAAATTAAATCCTGCGGTTTTGCTCCCAGAGCTGAAAGCGCACTGTCAAGAAGCGCTTTAAAATCACTGTCGTTGCCTTTTAAATATGTTATCATCGCTCTTGCAAGGGGTCCTACCTCAAGCACTTTATTGTCATACCTCGGCGCTTTTATCCATGAATACGCATCAGGTTTTTTAGCATCCGGAATAGTATCGCCTTCGGAAGGATGAAGGCCGGAACCGGATGAATATTTTGAATATTTAACATATTCAGATATCTTATTTCTATCAAAATCCATCAGTTTCCCATCAATATACACGCCCGATGTATAATAATTATTGCCCTGGTCATCAACGGGAAAACCTCCGTAAGACAGGAAATTCCCAGCCCCGCGGCCAATCCTGAAGTAATCAGGATAAAGACTTGCTATTGCAAGAACGTCAGGAATATATGTGCTGTCAATAAATGTCCTTATTTCAGAAAGCCTTGACTTAAATGCAATAAGCCTGTCAAGACTTAAAATCGTTGCAGCTCCGCCAGGAAATAATGTCTGGCAATGAGGTATCTTTCCGCCTATAATTGCAAGCATTTCATGGGATTTACGCCTGATATTAAGCGCTTTTACATAGCTGGCTATGGCCTGTATATTAGTCTCCGTATCCTCTATATAATCTCCCTTGTATCTCGGTAAAAATGGCGCTCCCGCGCCAGGGAGACCGGCTTCAATATCGGCCTTTACCCAGTCTTTTATTTTATTAAGGCCAGGGTCCAGACCGGAATACTGCAGAATCGCAGTTATATCTACATAATCAAGAGCGCAAAGGTGATAAAAATGCAAAAGATGCGAATGTACGAATTCAGCTCCCAAAAGAAGATTCCTTATTATTCTTCCGTTTGAAGCAGGCTTTATTCCAAAAGCGTCATCCAGGGCCAAAACAGAGCTTACCCCGTGAGGTATAGGGCAGACGCCACATATCCTTTGCGTTATAGGGGGAGCGTCAAGGGGATTTCTTCCCTTAAGTATTATTTCCCAACCCCTGAACATATCCCCTGAACTGTAAGCATTTGTAACGACTCCGTTTTCAATCTCCACTTTTATTTTTAAATGACCTTCTATTCTGGTTAAAGGATCTACAGTTATTAGTTGTTTTGCCATTATTATTTATCCTCCCCTTCTTCTTTGAGTACATAAGGAGTACCTTTTGGTCTGTTTTTCTCCTCTTTTGCCTGCCTGTATTTAGTCGCAACTATTCTTGCCGCAGCATGCGCTCCAATACCTGCAACTACAGCACCGCCAAGCGCCATTCCAATGGTATTGGCATTGGCATTGATTTTTGCAAGTCCGGGCACTTCTGCTGCAGGGAGTTTTTCATACAGTCCTGAACCGGTGCCTCCTGGAAAGAATGGCTCAGTGCATCCTATACAGGGGCCTCCTGAACGGTTGCACCAGCTTACGCCGCTGTTCCAGCCTCTTGTAGAGGCATCGCAATGAGCAACAGGTCCTTTGCATCCCAGTTCATAAAGACAGCCTTCCTGGCCAAAATCCTTTGCAAAAATCCCAGCGTCAAAATATTGCCTGAGTTCACAGTTATCATGGACAAGCTTATCAGGCCCAAAAAACATCTTTGGCCTGTTTAAATCATCAAGCTCAGGTATGCCATATTTTAATACATGCACTATGGTACCCACCATCCAGTCCGGATGAGGCGGGCAACCAGGAACATTTATAACAGGTTTATCTTTTATTATTTTGGATGCGCTGACGGCGCCTGTCGGATTCGGGGGAGCTGATGGTATTCCTCCCCATGAAGCGCATGAACCGACAGCGACAACTGCCATGGCGCTTTGCCCTATTCTTTTTACCGTATCGATTGCAGTCAATGGCTTTCCGTCTTTTTCGCCTACCGTGCAATACAAGCCATCTTCTTCTACTGGTATGGAACCCTCAACAACCAGTATAAATTTGCCAGTTTCTTCAGATACCATTCTTTCAATGACACCCATTGCAACATCTCCCTGGCCCCCCATGACTACCGGGTTGAACTCCAGCGAAATCACTTCTATAAGGACTTCGTCAATGCCCGGATATTCTGTATTTAAAAGAGATACCGCACAACCTGAACAAGACTGCGACTGGTACCATACTACGGGCAGCCTGCCTTTACCATTTTTTACATTGGATGCCTGCAGTAATTTTGGAAGCCAAAGATTTGAAAGTGCAATTCCTGCTATTGAGCCGGCGCTAATTTGCAGAAATTTTTTCCTGGATATCAGCAATGCTAACCTCCTGCTAAAGACTTATTTTTAATTGAACTCTATTATAAAAGAATCTTCATTTAACACAAGAAAAAAAGCAAGGGTTTATGCTATATCAAAGGTTCGGGCTGATCGGCAGTAAAGACAGGGAGCTTCTCAGTTTCATACATAAACACTGAAAACTTTCCCATATTTAGCTTTATTGAACCTTCTTCATTTTTTGCTGCAGTGATGTAATGCTTTTTATCTATGTCTTTTAATCTTTTTTTTAATTCTGTATCTTTAGAATAAGATGATATAAAATCAAGCCCTTTTAAAGTCATTACAAAGACAGGAATTTTCATTCCTATTTGCAATATCGCCGCTGTCCCGGCCTGTGCGTGAATATGTTTTGAGGCGCATGACCAGGCAAGATCTGCAAGTTTAGCAACAGTGTTTGCCTGCGGTTTGCTGATACCGCTGTTGCATATGGCAAGTATTATGATTTCAGCTTTTTTCCCAAGTGTTTTTTCCAGGTTTCTTATTTTTTTGAGCTGGTTTTGCTGATCGCCCCTCACTGTAACGGCAATTTTTTCATATCCGCATTCAACAGCTTTTTTCACTCCTTCAAACTGGTCCATCTTTGCATCTTCAGGAGATAAAACCATTGCCCCGTTTTTAACTATATTATCAATCACTTCAGTAATCGGAGTGGTATAAAAGAGCCCATTCATGTATGCTCCTATGCCCTGTATAAGCGAAGGATTTGAAGTAATTACAGTGCCGGCACCCTCACAGGCAGTTACAACAGCGTCAATGTTTTCCCTTTTAACGGCATACATCATCATCTCGCTTGCCCCAAACGGGACTATTATCCTGTCGTCACATAAATGGCGCCCGGGCGTAAACATTTTCCAGTTTTCAATCTGTTTTTCAAATTTATCCTGTATAGTCTTTACGCTTAATGCTTCGTGTGAAAAAAGCGATGTAAAAAGAGGGCAATGGGCTACTTTTGGTTTTTGTATTTTTAAAACTTTTCCCCCAGATATGGCAACAAGAGCCCCTGCTTTTCTTGTTATATGCAGGTCTGTGGGAAGCCTGCCGTTGTTCTGCTCTTTTAATGATAATAAGAAAGAGTAAAGTTTTTTGGAAATCATAAAAATGCCTTTAAATAAGCTCTGTAATTGATTTTTATATTATAAGGCGCCTGAAAAAACGCTTGCCTTTCTGGATAACCTTACCCTGCAAAAAAGAGACTGCAAATTCTGCTTTTATATCTTCCACCTTCTCATTATCTATTTTTACAGAGCCCTGCTCTATTAGCCTTCTTGCTTCCGAATTTGACGAAGCCAGTCCGCTTTTGGCAATAAGCTCAACAAGATGTATTTTATTTTTACTGCCATGCAAAAGTTTATTTAAATCAAATTCTTCAACATCGTCAGGAATTTTCTTTTCTTTAAAAATAGAATCAAAATGCTCCCTTGCATGCTCAGCTTTTTTACTGTCATAAAGAGTTGAGACCACAAGTTCCGCAAGCTTTCTTTTTGCATGTACAGGGTTTTCACCTTTTTCAGTGATTGCTATTTCTATTTCTTTTATCTCATCAAGAGAAAGCCTTGTAAGAAGCCTGTAATAATCCATAATAATAGAGTCCGGTATGGACATGACTTTGCCAAAAATCTCTTCCGGCTTTTCAGTTACACCTATATAATTTCCAAGGCTTTTGCTCATCTTGTCAACGCCATCTGTACCGACAAGTATTGGCATTGTGATTGCAATCTGGGATTTCTGGCCGAATTCTTTCTGCAGTTCCCTGCCCACAAGAAGATTGAACCTCTGATCAGTACCACCAAGCTCTATATCTGCTTTAATAGCAACCGAGTCATACGCCTGCATTATGGGGTATAAAAACTCCATTATGGCAATCGGGATATTACCGCTGAACCTTTTTTTAAAATCATCTCTTTCAAGCATCCTGGCAACAGTGAACCGGGATGTAAGGTTTAAAATATCTTCAAGTTTTAAAGGCTTTAACCATTCCGAGTTTTTTACGACCTCAGTTTTGTCCGCATCAAGTATCTTGAAAGCCTGTTTCATGTATGTCTTTGCATTCTCATCTATTTTTTCAGGTGCCAGCCTTGGCCTTAAAGCCGAGCGGCCTGAAGGGTCCCCTATCCTTGCAGTATAATCGCCTATTATTAGAATTGCTTTATGCCCCATATCCTGGAATTGTCTCAGCTTATTTAGCACCACAGTATGGCCAAGGTGTATGTCGGGAGCAGTGGGGTCCAGCCCAAGCTTAACTTTTAGCGGCGCATTATTTTCTATTGAATTTTTTAAAAGCTCCTCAAGCTCTTGCTTTATAAGAACATCATCTGTGCCCTGGCAGGCAGTCTGGATCTGTTTTCTTAAGTCTTTTTCCATTACTTTTTTTTGAAACAATAAATATT
>JAFGMJ010000016.1 GCA_016927635.1 Actinomycetota bacterium | reverse complement strand
CTTGCAACGTAAATGCTGCAAATAAACATTTATAATTACGGTCTTATCTGTTATATTACACCGGATTTTTCGATATATCTCTCGTATATTTTATTATAAATTTAAAAAGTTTCTTAACCAAAAAAACTGGTTTTTGTAACTGTCCGATAAATATATATAATATAAGGTGTTTAAGTGCCTGGCAAATTTGGCCCCGGCAAATAACTTTATAAACAGGTATTTAGTATTATCCAGAAAAGAGATATTAAGATATGCAAGATGAAAAAATAAAAAAAAGGAGCAAAGCAAGAGGATGCCTGCTGGCATTTTTGTCGCTTACTGCAGCTTTTATAGTTTTTACAGTTCTTATAGCTTTAATAGGCGGATTTATAATTTTGAGGTCTGTACCTTCACTTGATGAGCTCACTCCTTCTGATATCGCCGAAACTTCAAAAGTCTATGCCCTCGACGGTTCTCTTATAACTGAATTTCATGCTGAAGAAAACAGGGAAATAGTGCCTTTTAACAGTATGTCTGATTATATAAAAGAAGCAGTGCTAGCTGTAGAGGACAAAAGATTTTATGATCATCAGGGTGTGGACTACAGAAGAATCATAGGTGCTCTTATTGCAGACATTAGGTCTGGCACAAAGGAGCAGGGCGCAAGCACAATAACCATGCAGTACATAAAAAATGTCTACTTTTCCCCTGAAAAGACTTTAAGGAGAAAAATCAATGAGGCTGTTATTGCAATACAGCTTGAAAGAAATTATACCAAAGACAAAATACTGGAATTGTATTTAAACACCATATATTTCGGCGCTGGCACTTATGGCGTAGAGAAGGCCTCTCAGGTATATTTTGGCATAAGCGCAGAGGAGCTTGACCTGCCGCAGGCAGCTCTTCTTGCAGCTCTTATCAGAGCTCCTGAAATATATAATCCTTTCAATAATTCAGAAAAAGCACAAAGCAGAAGAAATCTTGTGCTGCAGCTGATGCATGAGCAGAATCTTATTGATAGGGAAGAATATTTAAATGCAATTTCTGAGCCTGTAATATTGACTGAAAAAACAGTTTTTTCAGTAAATCCTGCTGAGGACTATGTTGCCCCCTTCTTTATTGACTATGTAAAACAGCAGCTTTATGAAAAAAAATTTACAGATTATGATGTTTTTAAAGGCGGATTGAGAATATATACGACTCTTGATAAAGAACTTCAAACAAAAGCTGAGCAGGCGTTTAAAACTGTGTTTCCGCAGCAGCCTGAACCTTCTTATTCCCTTATAAGCACCGATCCTTTAAATGGTTATATTTATGCCCTGGTAGGGGGCAAAGATTACAGCAGCAGTAAATTCAATATAGCAACACAGGGCAAGAGGCAGCCCGGTTCTGTTTTTAAAGTCCCGGTTCTTATGCAGTCAATAAATATGAATATGTCTCCCAATGACAAATATAATCCAAACGGCCCAATAACTTTAGATATGCCTGCCGGCCCCGACTGGCAGGTGGAAAATTACGGAGGTAAAAATTATGATACAAATGAAATGACAGTTGTCGACGCTACAATAAATTCGGTAAATGTAGTCTATGCTCAACTTATAATGAAAATTGGCGCCGAAAACGTTGAGCAATTATGTAAAAATATGGGAATAGAAGATACCGGCAGCAATCCGGCAATTGCTCTTGGCGGGCTTGAGGAAGGAATAACGCCTCTTGATGTTTCCAAGATTTTTTCTACACTTGCTGCAAACGGATATTACAGGGAACCGGTGTGCATTTTAAAAATAACTGATTCAGGCGGCAAAATACTGTACGAGTACGACCCTGATGAAAATCCAGGCAATAAGCAGATAATGGAAGCCCCGGCAGCTTATTATGCTACTAAGATTCTTGAAAGAGTAATACTTGAAGGTACAGGCAGAGGAGCAAATATAGGTAGGCCTGCGGCAGGCAAAACCGGCACTACAAGCGATTTCAGGGATGCCTGGTTTGGAGGCTATACTCCCGAACTTGCCACTGTAGTATGGATTGGCCATGCTGAATCCAACATACCTATGGAGCCAATTGAGGGCCGCAGCTTAACTGGAGGTTCCTACCCGGCAGATATCTGGCGGGAATTCATGAGCGCTGCTTTAAAAGATAAGCCGGTTACAGAATTCTCTTCACCCGGTGGAGAGCTTGTGGATGTACAGGTTTGCCTTGACAGCGGCCTTCTGCCCACATTATGGTGCCCTGAGGAAAATCTTGGCTATATGATGTTTATAAAAGGCAAGGAGCCTGCAGAATTTTGCGACGTACATAATAAGATTGCATTGCCTGATGTTACAGGATTGCCTTTGGATGATGTCAAAAAGATATTTACTGATCTGCATTTTGAAATAAGTGAAATCTTTGAATTCAATGAAGTATATAATGAAGATATTATTTTTAAAACAGATCCTGTTGCAGGTACAGTGGTTGAATCTATTGACAACCAAAAACCTCGGATAAATATATTTGTAAGCAAAGGTCTGGAAAGTTTTCAAATGCCTGATCTTAGAGGATTAAACCTGGAGACAGCATTAAAAGAACTTGAGTCTGTAAGCATAGATAGCTCTTCAGTAGAAATTGAATATGAATTCAACGACACTCAGCCTGTTGACAGGATTTTTGACCAGGACCCTCCCCCTGAAAAATCAGTCAATAAAAATACTGAAGTAAAGATACATATAAGCAAGGGAATCAATCCTGAAAGCATTATTCCAGATGTCGGCGGACTGACTGAAGAAGATGCAATTAAAAAACTGCAAAACGCCGGCTATTTAAACATTACCGTAATCAAAGAAGAAAGTGATAAAGAAATAAACAGGGTTTTTTCACAGATTCCTGACGCCGGAACCACATATTTAAAGGAACTTGAAATAGTTATAAAAATAAGCCTTGGGATAGAGGTGCCGGATCTTTATGGCATGATGAAAGAAGAAGCTTTAAACCTTCTTGAGGGCCTTGGTTTTGAAGCTAGTATAAAACCCGAAGATGCCGCAGAAGGTACGGTAAAATCCCAGAGCCCCGATGCTTTTACATATCTTGAATATGGCTCCAAAGTAGAAATCGAACTTGAAATGGAACCGGATACTTCCGAAAGCATTGAAAGCGAAATTTAAAAATTTTATTTTTCAGTTTAATATTTACATATTTTGAAAGGAAAACTGATGGGAAATGCTTTAAATAAGAAATTTAATAAAAATACTTTTGCCTCAATATTTTTATTTATTATTACAATATTTGTTATTATTTTTTCAGTCAGCTCCTGCTTTGCTGCAG
>JAFGMJ010000015.1 GCA_016927635.1 Actinomycetota bacterium | reverse complement strand
ATGGAAGACCAGGACGGAATGTATGAGGCTGTGTTTTTCCCGGACAAATACGATAAATATATAAAAATGATATCCTGCTCGGCTTTTATAATAATTAAAGGCAGGCTTTATTTAAAAGACAATAATGTGTCGCTTATAGCAAATGAAGCATTCAGCGTATCTTCTTTTAAAAAAAATGAAGAGTTTAAAAAACATGAGATGCTAAAAGAGGGTTTTCTTGCAGAAATAAAAAATCCCTGGACAGAAAGTAAAAAAATATCATGAATCCGGAATGCAGAGAAAGAAAAATAATACATGTTGATATGGATGCATTTTTTGCCCAGATAGAACAAAGGGATCATCCCGAATATAAAAACAAGGCTCTCATAGTCGGGGGGCCTTTAAACAGGGGTGTTATATCCACAGCCTCCTATGAAGCCAGGAAATACGGGCTTCATTCAGGTATGCCCCTTGTAAGGGCAAGAAGGTTGTGCCCTGACGGTATATATGTCCCTGTGGATATGGAAAAATACCTTGCAGAATCGGCAAAAATAAGGGAAATATTTTTCAGGTATACCCCGCTTGTGGAAGTTATCGGATGCGATGAAGGTTTTCTCGATGTTAGCGGCTGTGAAAGGCTTTTTGGAAGCGCGCTTGATATAGCTAAAAAAATAAAGGGTGAAATATATGAAAAGACAAACCTTACATCATCTGCAGGCATAGGCCCCAATAAATTTCTTGCAAAACTTGCCTCAGGCCTTGGAAAGCCCAATGGCCTTACGGTCCTTGAAAACAGCCCTGAGATGATTGAAAAAATAAGGCATCTTCCCGTGTCTTTCATATGGGGTGTGGGAAGAGTCACTGACAAATCACTTGGCTCAATGGGCATAAAGACAATAGGAGATCTTGCCCGCATGCCTGCCGGGTTTTTAAAAGATAAATTCGGGGAATCCATGGGCGGTTTCATGCATGAAATGGCCCTGGGCATTGATAATCGCAAAGTGATACCTTTCCATGAAGCAAAATCTATAGGCAGGGAAATAACTTTTGCAAAAGATATAAGTGAGATCAATTATATAAAATCCGTTCTTTTATTCCTTTCACAGAAAATATCAATAAATCTTTACTCAAAAGGATTAAGGGGCAGGATATTGACAGTTAAGATAAGGTTTTCTGATTTTAAAACAGTGACAAGAAGGATTACTCTTAATAAATACACATCAGCAATATTTGACATATACAAACACTGCCTTGAAATATTTAATAATGTTGATCTTAAAAGGAAAAAAATACGCCTCATAGGCATATATGTAAGCGGGCTTAAAACAGCCGCCGAACTGGGAGACAGACTTATACATGAGGAGGAAAAAGACGAAAAACTGACTTTTGCTATAAAAAAAATATATGAAAAATTTGGAAAAGACAAGATGTTTATCGCCGGCATAAAGGAGATAACAGATTAATATCTTCAATTTATGCTCTTGCGGCGCATGCAGCCGCAAGAGTTAATATAACAATTCCTGCTGTCTGGCCCCACTTCCTGCCGGGCATGCATTGAAAAAATACTTAAAAGCCATAATGCAAATATAGCAGTAATATATACAGCTACTGCAGCAAGTGAACTGCAATAAATCAATTTTTAAAGCTATTTTTTATCCTTTTTTGCGCTCTCCATTTTGCTTATTCCCCAGAACAATACGCCCAGGCCCATAAGGAAAAAGCCCACTCCTATAGGTCCGGACCAGAACAGTGTGATCCACATATCCATATTTCCCTCCATTTATCTTTTTTTATCCATTAAAAATATTTTAAAATTTCCCAGATAATTATAATATAAATATTTTAAATATGTCATTAAAATATAGAGAAAAGTATTTTAAATACTATATGAGCTTAAATGTCACTTCTTGAATAAACATCAACTGATATCTCAGAATATCTTTTTTGTATATAATCATAATGGCCAAGGCATGCAACCATTGCTGCATTATCCATGCACAGTTTAACAGGAGGGATAAAAAGCTTTACGTCTTCAGATTCTGCTTTTGCTGTGAATGCCTCCCTTAAACTGCTGTTTGCTGCAACTCCCCCGCTGACAAGTATTTTTTTATAACCTGCCTGCGCACAGGCCTTAAAAGTTTTTTCGAAAAGCACCTTTACAATTGATGCCTGAAATGAAGCCACAAGGTCCGCTATATTTTCCCTGTCAAGAAGCCCGGGCTCTTTTTTTGTTTTGTATATAAGGGCAGTCTTTAAACCGCTGAAACTGAAATTAAAATCATTGCTGTCTATCATCGGAAATGGCAATTCTATTTTTTTACTGTCCCCGGTTTTTGCCAGGCTGTCTATAACCGGCCCGCCCGGATAGCCAAGGCCAAGAAATCTTGCAATCTTATCAAATGCCTCTCCGGCTGCATCGTCTAAGGTGTGGCCTATTTCCCGTATATTCCATTTACTATCCACACTGTAAAGGCTTGTGTGGCCACCCGATACTATAAGCCCTATAAAACCTCCGCCCATATCAGGATTTATAAGGAAATTTGAAAAAAGATGCGCTTTTAAATGGTTTACTGCTATAAGGGGTATTTTGAGCGCATACGATATTGCTTTTGCCGCCCCCACACCTGCAAGAAGAGAGCCGACAAGACCAGGCCTGTTTGACACAGATACGGCATCTATACTTTCCAGGCTTATTTTAGCCTGTATTATAGCTTCACTGATTATTATATCTATTATTTCAATATGCCTTCTTGATGCAATCTCGGGTACTACCCCGCCGTATTTTTCATGAATCTCATGCTGTGACGCAATGACGTTAGACAGTATTTTTTGCCCATTTTCCACAACAGCCGCACAGGTGTCATCGCAGGAAGTCTCAATTCCAAGAATGATTGTATTTTTCTTCTTGTCTTTATCTTTATTTAAAATACTGCTCATATATTTTATATTTTATAAGCGCCTTCTATGTTTTTTTAAATGGCGCAAAGTCTCTTACATAATACGGTTTTATATTCTCATCGCCTTTTTGTTTTTTTGCAATCCTGTAAAGAGCACATTGATTGAGATATTCGGCCTGCGGATAAAAAACCTGGCCTGGAAAAAGTAATGAGTTTTTGGCCCATTTTATATCCTTTATAAGATGTTTATATGCCTCAAAAGCGCTGCCGCAAAAAAACAATGCGTGTTTTTCATTTAAAAAACCTTTTTTGTAAGCAGCATTAAAAAATTCCTGCAGCTTTGAAATAAAATCGGCGGAGCTGCAAAGAATATCCCCTGATATTTTAGCTGTAAAAAAACAATTGCCTGCTTTAATTATTTTACCCGTACAATGGGCTTTCTCATTTATAGATACATCATATAAAGAGAAAAACACTTCTTTTCTTTTGACATCGATTACCGGCACAACAAAAACCCTGAATCCTTTTTTTATTTTTAATGATATTTTTTCTGCGTTTAAAAATGCTGCCTGCTGCGTCAGGACTTCACCGCATTCAATTGCATAAACAGGTTTTTTAAAAATCATAGCAAGAGTCTTGATAACGCTAAGCCCAATTCTTGTTGCAGTGAAATCGCCGGGGCCACGGTTAACGCAATAATAGTCCAGAGATTTAATTTCTATGCCTGTTTTTTTCAAAACGCTGTCAATTAAAGGTATTATTTGGGTCATAAACCTTTCCTGCGCTTTGTATTCTATATGAACGGTCTTATCGGCAAAGCCTGCATTATTTTGGCCTGCTCTGCTTACCGCTATACTCATTTCAGTTGTGCTGCTGTCTATACCGAGTATGTGCATCTGTTAACCGTTTTCTTAAATTTGTTTAATTTCTTGTCCCATCGGGGGTCTTTACTTATAAATTTTATGCTTCTTAAATATTCTCCGCTTAAATCATACTCAAATTTTATTTCAACGTAATTGACTTTTAAATAATCTTTTATTTTATTGCCCCATTCTATGCATGTTATTGTTTTCTTTGAATAGATATACTCTTCTATGCCCGTATTTAAAATTTCTTCAATACTTTCCAGCCTGTAAAAATCCGCATGTGCAAGCTGAGTCCTGGAAGACGATTTATAAATATTAAGTATGGTAAAACTCGGGCTGCTTAAATTTTCTTTAATGCCCAGGCCCGCTGCAATTCCGCTTATAAATGTCGTTTTCCCTGCTCCAAGCTCTCCGCTGAAAAGCAGCACATCTGAGCCCTCAAGCATTTTTGCAAACATACTTCCCAGCAAAGATGTATATTTTGCAGATGTTGAGATTTTTAACAGGTCCAAATTACCAAACCTTTCACAATAGAGGCAGCGCTGTAAACTCCTGCAGCTTTAAGCCTTTTTATCAAAATAAACCCAATTGCCTTGCTTGTACGTCCTTTTTTTCATCTTTTTCTACCTTCGCACCCTTATATTTTCCTGATACATCCCGGGAAGGGTTTTCAATATCATTGCCGTTTAGCCCGGCAATTATATTAAACTGGCTTAAATCAGCTTTATTTTCAATACAGTCAAGGATTTTTTTAAGTTTTATAAAATCTTCTTTTAAAAACTGCATTCTTGAACGCGTATAAAGTGCCGCGGCGGGATGATTTATCGGCAGTATTATTCTGCCGCTTTTCTTGTAAATATTTCCCCTTAAGCTGCTTATCCCTGCCTGCGTGTCAAGTATGAGCTGCGTGGAATATCTTCCCATGGTACATATTACTGCCGGATCAATTACTTCAATTTGCCTGAAAAGATAAGGCTTGCATGTGTTTATTTCAATAATTGACGGATCCCTGTTTAAAGGAGGCCTGCACTTCAAAACATTTGCTATAAAAACATCATTTCTTGTAAGCTTCACTGAAGCAAGCAGCTCATCCAGAAGAATTCCAGCCTGGCCCACAAACGGTTTTCCCTGCAAATCTTCATTTTTCCCCGGTGCTTCGCCTACCAGTATTACTTTTACCTCTGCATTACCGCTGCCAAAAACAAAGTTGGTCCTTGTTTTTGAAAGATCACACTTTTTGCAGTCTTTTATGCTTAAGTAAAATTCCTTCAGTCTTTCCCTTTTGCTT
>JAFGMJ010000164.1 GCA_016927635.1 Actinomycetota bacterium | reverse complement strand
AGCTTTTCTTCTTATCTCAACATACTCTTCTATTTCTTTCATTGAGCCTGAGAACTCGTCTCTTGTATAAACAAACGAAGGATGATTTACAAAATCCTCTATTGCTATTCCGTCTTCATCATATCCCTGTTTGAAATATGGTATTTTTAAAAGCTTATCCATTATATCCTGAGGCACGGGATCATTTATCTGATTGTATATTTCTTTATTTTCACAAATCCTCATAAAATCATCTATTATCTCAGGGTTTAAGGTATAAACCATTTTGCCTCCGGCAACTTTTTCTATATGATACAAATTTCCCTCGCCGGGGCCAGGTCTTGCTGAACATAAAAGAAGCTTGCTTAAGTAGCCATTTTTAGCATCATTTAAAAGCCCATGGACTTTTTTAGCTATTGCAATACCGGCCCACCTTGCCACTTCCTCTGTAAGCTCAATACCCACTGATTTTGCACTTTCAGCAAACTGCGGCCTGCCTTCAAAACGGCCTATCATAATTGTAATAACTGACCTCCACTGAGAGTAGTCAACTCCCCAGCTTGTACCTATCTCATGCCCTCTTTTGACAGCTTTTGCAACCTGCATGGCATTGGGTACACTGAATATCAATGTGGAGTTAGTTGGCACACCCAAAGCAGTAAGCGTTTGCAGAAGATAAATTCCTTCCTTTGAGCCTGGACACTTTATCATAATATTTGGCGATAATTTCTTTAATTCAAGCGCCTGCCACAGCATCTCTTTTACGTCTGTTACAAGCCTGGGGTCCACCTGTGCGCTTACATAGCCTTTTTTATATTTGGATTTTTCAAATAACGGCATGTAAAGCTGTGTACCCTCTTTTGTTATTGCTTTGTATACTTCCCATGCAATTTCAGCATTATTTTTTACTGGATTGTCTACCAGCAGTTTATCAACTATCGGATCCACTTCTTCTGGTGGCAGGAGGTCAAGCACTTTTCTTGTAAGCCTTGGATTTGTAGTAACCCCGCTGAAAAGAGTAGCGGCCGGGTTATTATAATCAAACAATATTTTAAGCCACTTCTCAAGCTTGGACCTGTCTTCTGGTTTTGCTTTTTCAAGCATGCTTTTTTCCCAGACTTTAAAAATCAAAGGTGAGCTGTCCCACCATGCCTCAAAATCTTCTGAAACTTCTACAAGCCTCTGCATGGCTGATTTTTCAAAATTTTGCATTTCAGTTATCCTTTCATCCTAAAAAATTATTTTTATTTTCTTAATTATCTGAACAATTTTAAACAAAAATATTATATGCCCATTACCTCTTTTACAGCATTGACTATGTCTGCTTTATGCGGTATCGATGCCTGTTCAAGAGTCGAGTTATAAGGTATAGGTGTATTAAGGCCTGCGACTATTTTAACAGGACTATCAAGCCAGTCAAATGCTTTTAGTGAAACCTTTGCAGCCACATCAGAGGCAACGCTTCCCCTCTCGCAGGCTTCAGTAACAACGACCAGCCGTCCTGTTTTTTTCACGGATGCAATAAGAGCATCCTCGTCAAGAGGAACAAGCGTCCTTGGATCAAACACTTCAGCGCTTATACCATAGTTTTCAAGCTCAGCGGCCGCTTCAAGAGATTTATACACCATATTGGAGTACGCAAATATGGTGACATCTGTTCCTTGTCTTTTAATATCTGCAACCCCGAAAGGTATCGTATATTCCTCTTCCGGAACAGGTCCTTTTAAAAGGTATATCATCTTATGCTCTATAAACATTACAACATTGTCATCCCTAATGGCAGTCTTTAAAAGGCCTTTTACATCATAAGGAGTTGCAGGCATTACTACTTTAAGGCCCGGTACATGATAGAACCATGCCTCCAGGCTCTGTGAGTGCTGTGCAGCCACTCCACGGCCTGCCCCGCCCTGTGTCCTTATAACAAGAGGGCATCTTAAATTATCCCCTGTCATATACCTGATTTTGGCAGCCTGGTTAACAATCTGGTCCATTGCAAGGGTTGAAAAATCAATAAACATCAGCTCTGAAACCGGCCTGTATCCGGTTATTGCAGCGCCCATGCCGGCGCCTATTATCGCACCTTCAGATATTGGCGTATTGATTACCCTGTCTTCCCCATACATATCAAGCAGACCCTTATAAGCCCTGAATGCGCCGCCATATTTCCCTATATCCTCGCCTATTAAAAAAACCTTTGGGTCCATGTTCATTTCCTCTATTACTGCTTCCCTGATAGCTTCCCTGTATTCTATCTCACGCATATAAATCCTTTCCTGGCAAAAAATTTAAAACTTTTTAAAAAATCTTTTACACTGTTTAAAATTAAATTGATTTTACTTCCTCAAGAAACCTTTCAAGCTGGGGCTCCGGACTTTCTTCAGCAAACCTGACTGAATCCTCCACAGCTTTTTTTATCTTTTCCTCCATCATTTTTATTTCTTCTTCATTCAATATTTTTTCATCAATGAGCTTTTTCTTGTAATTTATTACCGGGTCCTTTTCACTTTTATAATACTCTACTTCTTTTTTATCCCTGTATTCTGCAGGGTCATTGGGGTGATGACCTCCAAATCTGTAGGTCTTGGCTTCAATAAGAGAAGGCCCTTTGCCGCTTCGCGCCCTGGCAACAGCGCTGCTTACAACTCCATATACTGCTTCGGGATCGCTTCCGTCAACAATAACTCCCGGCATATCATAAGATGATGCCCTGTTTGCGATGTCCTTGCAGGAAATCGATTCGCATGCGCTCATTGATATTGCATACATATTGTTTTCACAAACGTAAATAACCGGCAGCGTAAAGACTGATGCCATGTTCAGCGCTTCATGAAACACTCCATTATTTGCTGCTCCGTCAGAAAAGAAGCAGACGGTAACTCTTCCCTGTGCCTCCATTTTGCATGAAAAGCCGGCTCCCACAGATATGGGGATTCCTCCGCCGACTATTCCATTGGCGCCAAGCATTCCGAGCTCAGTGTCTGCAATATGCATTGAGCCTCCCCTGCCTTTGCAGTAACCCGTTGATTTGCCCAAAAGCTCTGCCATCATCCTGTTTAAGTCAGCGCCTTTTGCTATGCTGTGCCCGTGGCCCCTGTGAGTGGAAATTATATAGTCAGATTTCTTAATTGCTGCACAGGTACCAGCTGCTATGGCTTCTTCCCCAACATAAGGATGAAGATAGCCCCATATCTTAGCGACCTGGTAAAGCTGGATAGTTTTTTCTTCAAACCTTCTAATCGTTATAATAGTTTTTAAGAATTCAACTTTCTGTTCTCTGGTTAATTCTGCCATAACTGATATCTTCTCCTGTATTTAAATATTAATATTTGAAAAATTGTTTGACTTTAAAAACTTTGATTTATTATATGCAATTTATAGCAGTATTGCAATAAATATAATAATTTATTTAGCTGTTTTCACTGTGCAGATATTAATGGCAAAGAGCAAAATAGTTTTTTTGCCGCCTTATATGATTGATTTTTTATTCGGACACAGATTTAAATATACTTTTCTAAAATGTGCTGTATCTGGCTAAAGCGTGCCAGAAAATCATTTTTAAAATCTTTTGCAGAAAAGAAATCGCTGTTTTCAAAAGCCGGAGCCACGGTTGTGCCAAGGAGAGCAAAATCTCCTCCCTCTATTAAAGAAAAAGCCTGCCAGGTCCTGCCGGGCACAATCACCTGCATATGCTGGCCTGAAAATAAATCCTGGCCCAGTATTTTTATTTCATATCTTCCGTCATCGTAAAGCAGCAGCATTTCTGCCGGATCCCCCATATAAAAATGAAATATTTCATCCTGGGGTATCATTTGAAGATGTGAAAAACTTTGAGGTGTGATAAGGTAATAAATTGCTGTAGAAACTGCCTTTCTTTCCTTCCTGCCGTCCGGACCGATAAAATCAGCCATATAAGACGACCTGTAAGTTTCTCGGAAATATCCGCCCTCATTTTGCAGATACTCAAGACCTAAAATTCTGATAATGTCTTCTGCTTTTAATTTCATATTAAACTCCGCCTAAAGAATTTAACCTGATTTGCTGCTTTTTTTATCCAGCGAGATTATCCTTTCAGCAGCATGGTCATCAGTTATCAGGATATTTATATATTTGCCTCTCAAAGCTCCAAGAATCGCTTCAGACTTAAGCTTGCCGCCGGCCACACCAACTATGTAAGGGACATTAAAAAGAATATCCACCGGCATGCCTACAGTTCTTCCCCTTAAACTGGAATCACAGATTTTTCCTGCAATATCATAAAAATGAGAGAATACATCACCCACTGCATTATTTTCCTGAAGGGATAAAAAATCTTTTTTGCTTATATGTCCGGTGCTGACAAGTGTTGATATAACTTTTGGATAAATTGAGCCTATCCCCACAAGGGCAACTGTTACTTTTTTGAAATACTCAAAAGTACTTTTTATGGATTTTTCCTCCATCAGTAGACTGTAAAGCTCTTTTGAGTCAATTATTGCAGGCGCAAATAAAAGATGGGGCTCTTTATCAAATCTTTTTGCAAGTCGCCTTGTAATATCATGGCAGTTTAAATCAATTGAAAGCTGGTGGCTTCCGCCAGTTATCTGCACAACATCCACATCCCGGTTTATCCGGGCCGGAAGATGGTTTACCACTTCATTTACAGTGGTCCCCCAGGAAACTCCTATCACATCTTTATCCTTTATTATCTCTAAAAGATATTCTGATGCTGCAGCCCCTATTTTTGACTTAAGCTCGATATCTGAAAGCCCGAAATTCTCAATTACTATTGCCCTTTTAAGCCCGAACCTTTTTTCAAGCTCCTCTTCAAGCAAAGATACCCCGGATGTCGGATCAATTATGTTTATCTTGACTATACCCGTGGAAATTGCTTTTTTAAGTATCCTGTTTACCTGGTATTTTGATATTTTTAGCTTTTTTGCGATTTCATCCTGGGTAAGGTTATCATTATAATAAAGGGTGGATACCTTGACCATAAGTTTTGTGTTATAGGCCATATATTATTTTACCTTTTTATTATCATTATTTTTTATTTTAATTCTCGAAATCATTTATCTTTTTCACCTTTTTTACAGTTCCGCCTGTACGCTCTATTGCAAGCCATACTTTAAGTATTTCCTGTGCAAGGCTTTTTCCTATTATAAGGGCGCCCATGCATAAAACCTGGCAGTCATTTGAAAGTATGGATCTCTGTGCTGAATAGATATCATGGCAGACTGAAGCTCTTATTCCCTTGAATTTGTTTGCGCATATTGCCATGCCAAGGCCGGTTCCGCATATAAGAATGCCTCTGTCAAAATTGCCATTTTGCACCTGGGGTACAAGCTTTGAAGCAATATCAGGGTAATCAACAGGATCTTTTGAAAAAACGCCAAAATCTTCATACTCCACACCTTTTTCTTTCAGCACCTCCAAAAGGGTATTTTTCAAATCATATGCGTTTTCGTCACAGCCTATTGCAATTCTCATAATAAATCTCCCCTGTTTGTATTTATTAAAAAGTATTTAAAAAATCCATTATTGACTCAAATATCTTCTCCGGGCTTAACCCGTAATATTCAATTAGCTCATCATATTCGCCCACAACTGCAAACAAATCATTTATGCCTATCATTTTCATCTTTACGGGATTAGATTTTACAAGAACTTCAGCAACTGCTCCTCCAAGCCCTCCCTTTATGTTGTGCTCCTCCACAGTTGCAACCCTGCCTGTCTTTGCGCTTGATTCAAGTATTATATCGCTGTCAAGAGGCTTTATTGTGGATAGGTTTACAACTTCTGCGTCCACACCGGCGCCTAAAAGCATTTCTGCCGCCTCAAGAGTGTTTGCCACCATGGAAGAACAGGATATAAGCGTTATGTCTTTGCCTTTTTTAAGTATCTCTCCTTTTCCCGGAGTAAATTTAAAATCATCATTGTGAAGCCTTATTGCCTTCTGCCTGTGTATCCTTATAAATACGGGCCCGTCTATTTCTGCGGCTGCAAATGCGGCCTGATAATATTCCGGGCCGTCGCATGGAGAAAATATCGTAAGATTTGGCAGTGCCCTCATAACTGAGACATCCTCAAGGACTGTATGTGTTGCCCCAAGTGCGCTTACAGAAAAACCGCAGTTGTTTCCCATGATTTTGACATTGAGTTTTGTTTTGCACACATCATCTCTTACCTGCTCAAAACACCTGAAAGCCACAAAGGGCATGTATGCCGCAATGAATGGGATTTTTTTACATGTAGCAAAACCTGCTGCCTCGCCCATGGCATTCTGTTCGGCTATGCCAAACTCAAAGTGGCGGCTGGGAAATCTCTTATTAAAATCAGCGCCGGAAGCGCCAAGAGATGAATCGCAGGAAATATATATCACATCAGGGTTAATCTCGCCAAGCTCAACAAGCGCTTTTGCAAAAACTTTTCTGGGATCATCAAAGATTGCGTTATTTTCCGACATTTTCAAGCTCCTTACTTTTTGCAAGATTTACTATATCTATTGCCTCGTCTATTTTATCAGGCTCGCAGTGCCAGTGATGGTACTGGAACTTGCCCTCTGCAAAATCAAGGCCTTTGCATTTTGTCGTGTTTGCAACTATACATGAGGGCTTGCCCTTTTCAAACGGCACTGATTCAAGGCATTCATATACCTGGGAAAAGTCATGCCCGTCAATTACAGCCGTTGACCATCCAAAAGCCTTAAACTTATCCTGAAGCGGGGCTGAGCTCATCACATCATATGTGCTTCCGTTTACCTGAAGGCCATTTTTATCAATTATTGCTACAAGGTTATCAGTCTTGTAATGACCCGCAGACATTGCAGCCTCCCATACGCTTCCCTCAGCGCATTCCCCGTCTCCAAGCATTGCAAAAACTCTGTAATCCATGTTGTCAAGCCTTGCAGCAAGCGCTATTGCATGTGCAACAGGCAGGCCGTGTCCAAGAGAGCCTGTCGGAAATTCTATTCCGGCAAGAAGCTTTTCTTCAGGGTGCATTGCCACCTTTGTCATAAACTGCCCGTATGTCCAGAGTATTTCCTCATCAAAATAGCCCTGGTCAGCAAGCACTGCATAAAGCGCAAGGCATTTATGCCCTGCTGAGAGAATAAACCTGTCCCTTTGCGGCCATTTCGGGTTTTTCGGGTCATGGCGCAGTATCTTATTATATAATACCGTGATCATATCCAGGCTTGAAAACGCCCCGCCTATGTGGCCTTCAGCATTTCGCATCATCTTCAGTATATTTTCCCTGCACATGTAAGACTTCTCAAGAAGCATTTTTAAATCATCTGCACTTAATCTGGACATTGGCTAAAATTTCCTTTCATAAGATACCTGCGGTTTTCAAAACCGGGCTTTTTAAAATTAATTAAATTATAAGGTAAAAAAACCATTTATTTTTTTAAGAAATTATATGCAATTTATTGCATAATTGCAATAATAAGGCCAATAACGTTTTTAATTGCTGTAAGCGTCAATAAATGCCTTAACTTTCTTCCTGTCGTCTTCATCAAGAATAATACTGCCGGCATATGCATTCTGCAGCACCTGCTGTCTGTTTCTTGCTCCAACAAGTGCAACTGAATTTGGCTTATCTGTTATCCATGCGGCTGCAAGCTGTCCAAAAGTTGCATGATGTTTTTGCGCCACAGGTTTTAAATGCTCTTCAAGAAGCGAATTTACCCTGGAAATATTTTCTTTAGAAAAGAGCCTGTCGGTAATCCTTGCGTCTCCTTTATTAAATTTTCTCCCAGCAGACATCCTGCCAGTTAAAAGCCCTCTTTCCATGGGGCTGTATGCAAGCATTGTAATATTGTTTGAAAAACAGAAAGGCTGTATCTGGCTTTCCACATTTCTGTCTATCATGCTGTATTTTTCCTGGTCAGTATCCACATTGCCGTATTTTAAATACTGCCTTATCTGTTCGACAGATGCATTGCTTACACCTATTGCTCTTATCTTTCCCTTTTCTTTAAGCCTGATTAGCGTTTCCATAGTCTCCGATATTGGTGTTGTGGAATCCTGCCAGTGAGTCTGGTAAAGGTCTATGTAATCTGTTTGCAGTCTTTTTAAGCTTCTTTCAACTTCTTCTTCAATGGATTTGCTCCCAAGATAACGGTACACTTGCTCACCTGATGGATAGTCAAAAAAATAAACGCCTTTTTTCAAATCCCACCTGATGCCGCATTTTGTCGCAATGACCACTTTATCCCTTTTTTTGCCCACTGCCCTGGCAACAAAACTTTCTGAAAGCCCCATTCCGTATGCCGGCGCAGTGTCTATAAAGTTAATGCCGCTTTCTATTGCTGCCTGTATTGCTTCAATCGAATCCTTTTCATCAGTGCCGCCCCACCATAGCCCGCCTATTGCCCAGGCGCCAAAAGCAATTACTGAGACCTCTATATCTGTTGAGCCTAATTTTATAAATCTCATACCGACCACTCCTAACAGCTTTTTTATAATTTGCATGCGTTCATTTAATTTTACCAATTGT
>JAFGMJ010000163.1 GCA_016927635.1 Actinomycetota bacterium | reverse complement strand
ATTTCCTTTTTTACACCATCATAGTCCCGGTAACGTTCTAAAAGATTAATCAGATATCTTTCTCCGGATAATTTTTTAATAAGTTTTTTTGCTTCCGGTTCTAATTTGATAGAATAATATTTACCGGTTTTGGCTCTTTTATATTCTACCCTTCCATTCTGAATATTTTTCTTTGTCAGATAACACAAATCCTTTAAATTAATGCCAATAAGGTAGAATGAGAGTATAAAAACATCACGGGATAGTCCTGGTACTCCTGACAAGGAAAAGTCTTTAAATCGCCTTAATTCATCTAATGTCAGGTTCCGTTTTATAGTCTTTTCATTTTTGATTTTATATTTTCTGAAAGGATAGAGGCCAAGTTCAATTATTTCATCATTTATTGCGGAATTAAAGACAGCCCGGATATTTCTCATGTGGATACTTATAGTGTTCAATTTCATTTCCTTTTCTGTCATCCACCGGCCAAATTCCTGCAAAAATTTTGGATTAATTTCTATAAAGTGTAATTGATTCCCGGCAAACTTTTCAATGGTATCTAAAGTATGCTGATATGTTTGTTGAGTCTTTGCATTTTGTTTAGTGGTAATAAAATATTTGAAATAAGTATTAAAATCGTACTTTTCTTTTTCTTGTTTTTCTATGTATTTACTTTTTATCTGTGCTGCAGTAAGATCATATATTTCACCTGAATGTGTCAGATTAATTATAAAAGACTTAATATCACCCAATTTTTTATGCAGTTGTGCATTTGTGAAATTATAATCTAAAATATCTGGTGCGCCTTTTTTTATCCAGGTAGTATTATCCCAGAAATTTTTCCCAACTTTTATACCTGCTTGAATTTTTGCATGCGTTCCTTTATTCCTGATGACAAAAGTTACCGGGTATTTGCCGTCCTGATCTTCGTAATCTTCGAGTAAAATAAGATTTACAGTTGCCATAATTTAATAAAAATTCGGATTATTTTCGGACTATTTTCCTTATAAATATAGGAAAAAATCGATTAAAATCGACAAATAGTGCATATAAAAATTTTTAAAAGCAAAATGAAAAGCCCTGCTAAATCTCACGTTTAACAGGGCTTACAAGAATTTTTACTTAGTGGGAACTACTGGATTCGAACCAGTGACCCCCTGCTTGTAAGGCAGGTGCTCTGAACCAGCTGAGCTAAGCTCCCTTTTTCTATCTCTCTCAACCAGTGACCCTCCCGATTGGATCGGGATGCTCTGAACCAGCTGAGCTCCCTTTTTTCAAAGGCGCTGCAAATATATAAGGTATTTTTAGTTTTACAAAAAAAAATTACAATATTTCTGCTACCACGAATGTGCTTCCCCCGACAAAAATAAAATCGTCTTCTCCGGCTTTTCCTGTTGCTGCTTTATATGCCTCAGCAACTGTGGAATAGTATTCACCTTTCAGGCCATACTGTAAGGCCAGGCCCTGTAGCTTCTTTTCATCCAGAGCCCTGGGGATATTAGCTTTTGTAAAATAATAATCCGCATCTACGGGTAATAATCTAAGTATTTTGGCATGATCTTTATCGCTTACCATTCCAAAAACAATATGGAGCTTTTTGTATGGGGTCAGCCTTATCTGTTTTACCACCTCTGAAATACCATCTGCATTATGAGCTGTGTCACATACTATCAAAGGATTGTTACCAATTATCTGCCAGCGTCCATGTAATCCTGTCATTTCCATGACCCGGCAGAGGCCGTCATAAATATTCTTATCCTCAATGTTCCATCCTTTTGTCCTGAGTATATCTGTTACCTTCAGAACCGTCGGCAGGTTTTTGTGCTGATATCTTCCCTGCAGATCTAGTCTTAATCCGGGATAAACGGATTTACCGTTCTTCTCTGCAGTGACTACCTGGCAGCCATCCATATCCATTAATGAATAACTTACCGAATATTCACTATCAGCAAAAAAGATTTCAGAAACTTTCTTAGCACTTTCACTTATAAAAACCTGCTTTGGCCCTTCACCGGATGAACCTGTAACAACAGGAACTCCCGGTTTTATTATCCCTGCCTTTTCCAAAGCTATCTTTTCCAGAGTATTGCCCAGCAAGTCAGTATGGTCAAGGCTGATATTGGTAATTACACTGACTTCAGGAGTTATTATATTAGTTGAATCAAGCCTGCCTCCCAAACCTGTTTCAATAACAGCAATGTCAACATTGTTACTTGCAAAAAAATCGAATGCCATTGCTACCGTAATTTCAAAAAATGAAGGATTAATATCATCCAGGACATTTTTTTGAATTAGCTCATCAATCCATCGGGTTACTGCAATTTTACTAATTGGTTTACCATTAACACGTATCCTCTCCCTGAAATCTTTTAAATGAGGTGAAGTATATAGTCCTGTCTTATACCCCGCTTCCTGCAAAATTGCAGCAAGCATATGGGATACAGAACCTTTCCCGTTAGTGCCGGCTACATGAATTGTCCTGAATTTGAGGTGCGGATGTCCATATAGTTCATCAAGCCTGTGCGCATTATCCAGATTATTCTTATATGCTGCCGGTCCAATCCTTTGAAACAT
>JAFGMJ010000162.1 GCA_016927635.1 Actinomycetota bacterium | reverse complement strand
GGATGTCCGGGATATATAGATATGTTTTAAACTAATTTTTTGGCAGGAATTATCAGGCCTGGACTTTTTAAATATAAATCTTAAAAAATAAATTGAATATATGGTATTATTTTACAAAAAATTCATTGTTTTATTATTTGATGCCTGAAAAAGAAAAACAATTTAAATTAAAAAATTCAATAAAAAGATTTGCAGAAAGCATCTTGTCTTTCAAATCAAAAAAGATAGCGCCATTTCTTGAAAAAGCTGACTTTTTAAGCAAGCCGTATAATTATGAAGCTGTTGAAAGATTCAAAATGCTTAAAAAAAGAAGATTATATTTCTCATTATCTGCAGTTGTGCTTTTTTTGATAATATATGGCATGCTTTTTTTCTGTTTTCCTCCTCATCTTCTGTTCAGGGATACAACTGTAAATGGCGGAGATATGGGAGCCCACAATTACATTGCAAAGTTTTTTATAGATGAGCTTTTTGGTAATTTCAGAATGACTGGATGGGATACCGGCTGGTTTGCAGGCATGCCTATGCTGACTTTTTACTTCCCTCTCCCTTATTTTTTCATAGCAATACTTTCAAAGATATTCACATATAACATAGCTTTTAAGCTTGTTACAGTGCTTGGCAGCCTAATGCTTCCTGCCAGCCTTTATTGCTTTGGAAAACTTTTCAGGTTTAAATATCCGTTTCCTGAATTAGCGGCAACAGGCGGAATGGCTTTTTTATACATGAAAAGTTTTAAAATATACGGCGGCAATTTTTTGGGCACTTTTGCAGGGGAGTTCAGTTATTCAATAAGCTTTGCCCTGGTGTTTTTATTTCTTGGTATAATTTACAGGGGCCTCGAAAAAAAGAGGTTTGACTGGCTGTTTGCCCTTAATTGCGTCATCCTTGGAGCTATTATATTGACCCATCTTATAACAGTGATCGCTCTTCTTGTCATAGCTCCATGCTTTTTTGTTTTTAACAGAAGCTGGAAATCAGCAAGATACATAATAGCTGTTTTTATTGCCGGATTTTTTCTTTCAGCTTTCTGGTCAATACCCTTTGTGATGCATATAGGCTATACCCCTGAAATGTTATGGACAAATATAAAAAATTTAAAGGAACTGTTCCCGCTGGAACTTATACCTGCGCTTATTGCTGCAGTTGCAGGACTTTTCTTCTCAACAGTAAAAAAAGACAGAAAAACTGTTGTCATTGTCTGGACCATAATAATTTTTATGTCCTTATTTTTTACCTGGAGTGGCGGAAGGTTGTATAATGCCAGGTTTTTGCCTTTTATTTTTGTATTCATATATCTTATTGCAGCATACGGGCTTTCTTGCCTTTACTGGATATTTGCCTCCGGCTACCGTCTTTTTCCGCAAGCCCGGGCTGATTATAAAATGCAAAAAGATCTTATTGGCTTTAACGGCAATTCTTCTTTTAATAACAAGAAACCTCAAAAAGCTGCAAAAGGCTTCACAACCAGGATATTTAAAGTTTTTAGGTTTAAGAAATTGCAGAATCATTTCAGTTCAAATTTCAGGATAAGATTTTATAGCATAGTCATATTCGCAATAGTGCCAATAATAGCTTTTTGTGCTGGAGCTGCAATAATGGCAGGTAACCCTCTTGGTCCTGCATGGGCAAGGCATAACTTCACAGGTTTTGAAGCTAAAGAAGATTGGGAGACATATGACAGTCTCATGAAATATCTTGACAGTTTGCCTTACGGAAGAGTTATGTTTGAGTTTAATAAGGAAATAATACAGAAATACGGCACTCCCCGTTCATTTGAGCTTATTCCTTTCTGGACAGACCAGGCAGGTATGGAGGGCCTTCTTGTGGAAAGCTCCCTTACAGCTCCTTTCCACTATATCAATCAGGCAGAACTCTCTGTAAAACCCAGGGGGACAGTTGCGGGATGGCGGGTGCCATCCAGGAATCATTATGCCGCAATGAAACATTTAAAATATATGAATATATCTTATATTATGGCAAGTTCTCCTGAAGTGATTGCAGATCTCGACAATGATGGCAGTGTTATATTTTTAAACAGGATAGACCCCTATAATTTCTATGAGATAAGGGGCGAGCATAATTACGTTGAAATAATGGCAAATTATCCTTTCATATACTCTCCAGAGGAAAACTGGATAGTTGAAATGCGTGAATGGTATCTTAATCCGGAAAACACTGATAACCCTGTAATATATGATAACGGAAGCCCCGAACTTTCAATATTTCCAGAAATAGAGAAAAAAAATCTTGGCTATGTGCCTGATAACCCTCTTGACCCGCTGACAAAAGATTCACAAAAGATACTTTACGAAAAGATTGAAAGAGAGAAAATAGTTTTTGAGACCAATGCTATTGGGGTGCCTCATCTTATTAAAATGTCATATTTTCCCAACTGGCAGGCAATTGGTGCAGACGGTCCTTATCTTGTATCTCCTTCTTTTATGATGGTCATACCCAGGCAAAAAGAAGTCACGCTTTATTACGGCATGGCCTATGCAAATAAAATAGGCGTAACTCTGACCGCAGGCGGCTGGCTTATAGTGCTGGCAGTAATTGCAGCAAATATTATTTTAAGTTTAAAAAACAGAAAATCAGCAATTAAAGATACTTAAAAAAAGCTGCATAAAAACAGCTGTCAATATAAGTAATATCTTATTTCTATATCCCTGGTATTTTTCACCACTCCGCCTCTTCCGTCGTCTACTGTAACAGAAATAGTAACAATAGCTGCAGTGTATGGAGCTGTCCATAATGCGGGATTATTTGTCTGGTTGCTTAATGTGCCTGGAGTAATACTTGAAACTGACCAGTTATAGGAAAGATTATCTCCATCGGGATCGCTAGCTGAAACCGAGAGGTCATACTGTTGCCCCGTAAATGCAAAACTGACAGATGTGGATGTACCGATTTCGTATACAGTTATTGGCCCTAAAGACGGTTCCCTGTTTACAGCTTCTACATTTACAGACCTTGTCATGGAATCAGTTCCGCCATTGCCGTCATTTACAGTCACTGTGATATTAAAAGTTCCTGAAGAATCAGGTGCAGTCCATTGCGTAGGATTGGCGCCGGAATTGCTGAAAGAGCCACCTGTTACGCTCCAGCTGTATGTAAGAGAATCCCCATCCGGATCTGATGCAGATGCAGATATCGGGTACTGCTGGCCCGTAATTATTTCAGGGGGTACGCTTATATCTGATATATCAGGAGGCCTGTTGCAGCCCCAGGTAAGCGTAATTGAGTCGCTGGCGCTTCCCGCAGAATTTGAGGCAGTGCCGGTAAGTGTATATGACTCAGAAGGATTTGCAAGATTTACCTGAGCCACATAAGGACCATAGGATGAGGTGTCGTTCTTGCTCCAGGCTACTACCGGTGCAGGCGTGCCTGTAACCGTGGCTCTAATCCTGTAATAGCACACTCCGTCTGCAGGGGAATACATGGGGCCTTCTATTACAGCAATGCTAATTGTTGGCGCTACTGCAACGGTTTCTTCACTGGTGTCCGGGGTTTCTTCGTCCTCAACAGCAACTTCTTCCGGAGGCTGTTCTTCTGTTGTCTGTTCCGCTGTAGTCTCTGTAGCATCATCTTCATCGCTGCCGTTATCACTACTTATTGAAACTTCAGCAGAGGTCTCAGCTTCTGGCGCCTTGGAAGCCGCTGATGTTTCAGTTGTTTGCGGTGAGGGCTCATCAGAAACATTCTTCTTGCCGCAAAACATAAACAGCAAAAGAATAGCTATTAAAATTAAGGCAATAATAAAAGCTATGCCTGTGATTATAAATATTCTTTTATTGTTCTTTTTTCTTTCTTCTTCGCCTGCATACTTATCTTTTGAGATTTCAATCGAGGTTATTTCATTACTTTTATCTTTTTCATTTCCGGCATCATTTGGATTTTCTGGCGGATTTTGCCCATTACCAAAATTGTCATCCTGCATATATTACCTCCTCACAGGAATAATGGCACAGTGCAGAAAAATACTAAAAT